>CP043990.1 GCA_015134435.1 Candidatus Stammera capleta | reverse complement strand
TTTAAAGATATTTTATAAAGTGTAAAATTTTTTGAATTTTTTATTATAATTAATCTAGGTACATTTTGGGATTTATTTTCTTCTTGAGCTTTAGTTGCTAAATTCCATCATGTTTTTGTACTTCCTTTCATAACTGAATTACCTTGACCATCAATAATTCCTTCACCATATATACCACTATTTGTAGTACTATTTATTGTTATAAAAGGATTACAACCTTTACCAGAATTATCTAATTTACCACATTTATTATTTCCATTATCATATAATGATGGATCAGGTATTGCTGATAATATAACTCCCTTATTAATTAATAATCCACCATTTGAAGGTATATTTAATGGACCAGAATAAAAATGAAAATCTTTATTATTATTAGATTTTAATTCTACTACTTTATTTTGTTTTGAACAATCATTTATTGATTTTTGAATAATACTAGTATTATTTTTATTATTAGCTTCTAAAATAACACAACTAGGGGGATTTACAGGTTCTTTTATATTACGTGTATCACCTGTAGCCATAGCTGTATTAATAGCTAATATACTTATTAAAATTAAATATATATAACTATTTTTCATATAAACAAATTCCAAATAAATCAGTTAATAAAGTAAGTATAAAAAATTAAATCATTAAAAATTTTAATTTATAAAATTATAACATAAAAATAGAAAAATATATAAAAAAAAAAAAATAAAAATAAAATAATAAAAAATTTAATAAATATTAAAAATTTATATTATGAATAAACACCAGCAAAATAACGAATAAACACCAGCAAAATAACGAATAAACACCAGCAAAATAACGAATAAACACCAGCAAAAATATATAAAATAATATATTAATTTCTATAAGACCTTTCAGAATTTTGAATCATTATTTTTTAATCATACATGTATTACATGTATTTACATATATATACATGTATTAGCAAAATAATAAATTTACATTTTTTTTAAATATGGAATATGTGGATAACTATATTTAAGTTTTATACCTAATTTTGAAATATTAATATTTACTTTAGAATAAAAAAAACGTACATATTTTAATTTTTTTAAAAATTCAATTTTAAAATTAGATAATCCTTTATTTGTATTTTTATAATTTGAACCAAATTGTAATTTTAATTTTTTTCATGAAATTAATATAGATTTTTTATTTTTTATTATTCTTGTTCTTCAAGTTAATCATAAATATATATCTAAAGCTAAAGGAGATCTTATATTTTTAACTACTCTTAAATCTATAGGTAAAGAAGTATTTTTTATATTTTTATAAAATTCTTTAGATAAAGATATATTATTTTTTCAAAAATTATTATTTTTTTTTCAAAAAAAAGTAGCATTATTAAATATAGTTAAATTTTTAAATTTATATATATTATTTTTTTTATATATAAATAATATTGTAGAATTAAATAATTTTAGTATTTGATTTTTTACTCTATTTATAGTACCATTAATTCCACCAGTAGGTAAAAATCCTAATTTTTTTAAAAATTCATTTTGACTTTTACCTAAATATATTATATGAGATTTATTTAATTTAGCTTCAGTACATAATCATATTATTATAATACGAGGTATAATCCCATAAGGTAATCCATATTTTGGATTAGATATTATTTTTAATGAATTATAACCATTACTTCTTTTAAAAAAAAATTCTGAAATATTTGAATGAGGTATTGATGTACTAATTAAAAGACTAGTTATATATCCTATTGATTTAGTATTTATTGTTTTTTTTTTATTAATAATAAAACTATTATAAATAGTTTTATTTATAAAATTATTTTTTTTTTTAATTATCATATTTTTTTAAAAAATTAATATATTTTAAATCTTTTATTTTTATTTAATTTAAATTATTAAAAAAAATAAATATATTTGAATTTAAATAAATAATAATATATAATATATAATTTAAAATTAAAGTAAATAAATTTATATAAAATATAAAATGTTAAAAAAATACTTTTTATTTAAAATATTAAATAAAAAAATGATATATTTTATAAATATAAAATATATTATTTTAAATTTTAAATTATCAATATTTAAAATATTAAATATATTTAAATTAAAATTTTTAAATAAAATATTTAATAATAATAATTTAAATTCATTTCATAATATTTTTTTATATTATTTATTTTTTAATTTAAATTATTATAAAATAATATTTTATAAAATATTATTTTTTTATTTATATTTTAAATTAAGAATAATTTTAATTTTATGATATTATTTTTTAAATAAATTTAAATAAAAATAAATATTAAAAAAAAAAAATAAAAAAATAAAAAATAAAATATATATTTTTTTTTATTTTAATTATTATATTTTATTTAATTAAAATAAAATTTATAATTAAAAATTATGATTAATTATTATAAAAAAAAAAAAATAATTATTATTCCTAATATTAGAGGAATTAATATATATAATTTATATAAAAAAAAATATTTTATAAAAAAAATAAAAAATTATATAAATTATATAAATAATATTAAAATATTAATAAAATATAAAAAAAAAATTAATTTTAATTTATTTAAAAATATAAAAAAAATATGTTTAAAAAATAATATTAATTTAACATTAAGTATAAAATTTTATAAAATAAAAAAAATATATAAATATATAAAATTTATTAAATATATAATTAAAAAAATATTTTTTAAAAATATATTTATTAATATAATTTATCAATCTAAAAATATATATTTTTGATATAAATTTTATAAAAAATTTTTTTATTTATTTTATAAAAATTATAATATAAATAAAATATTTTTTATAAATTATCCAAATTATTTAAAATATCCAAATAATATAGAATTATTTATTATAAATAAATTATTTAATAAAAATATTATAAAAAAAAAAAATATATTATTAATGATTTCGTTATATAAAAATATATATAGAATAAAAAATAAAATAATACATATTTTAAATTATATGTTAAATAAAAATATTTCTATAATTTTAAGTGAAATAAATTATATAAATGATATTGAATATATATTAAATTATTGTCAAAAAAAAAATATAAGTTGAT
>CP043989.1 GCA_015134435.1 Candidatus Stammera capleta | reverse complement strand
TTTTTTTATTTTTATTAAATATATTTTTTTTATTTTTATTAAATATATTTTTTTTATTTTTATTAAATATATTTTTTTTATTTTTATTAAATATATTTTTTTTATTTTTATTAAATATATTTTTTTTATTATATATATTTTTTTTTTTAAACATTTTTTATTAATTATATATTTTTTCTTAATACATTAATATTTCATCCTATTAATTTAGATGATAATTTTATATTTTGACCTTGTTTGCCTATTATTTGGGCTAAATTTTTTAATTTTACATATATATTTATATATTTTTTTTTTTTATTTATATTAAGATTTAATATTTTTATAGGATGTATTATATTTTTAATAAATTTTTTTATATTTTTATTTCATAAAATTATATCTATTTTTTCTCCTAATAATTCATTAGAAATTGCTTTTATTCTTAAACCTTTTATACCTATACATGATCCTATAGCATCTATTTTTTTATTGTTACTTATTACTGCTATTTTTGATCTTAATCCTGGTTTTCTTGATATAGATTTTATTTTTATTGTATTATTTTTTATTTCTGGTATTTCTATTTTTAATAATTTAATTAAAAAATTTATTCCTGATCTTTTTATTAATATTTGATAATTATTATTATATTTTTTATCTATATAATATATTAAACCTTTAATTTTTTTACCAATTTTAAGTTTATTTTTTAAAAATATATTTTTATTTAATATTTTTGCTTCTAAATTATTTCCTATATCTAAAAGTATATATTTTGTATCTATTTTTTTTATAAATCCTGTTATTATTTTTCCTTTTTTTTTGATTATTTTTTTAAAATTTATATTTTTTTTTTTTTCTTTAATTTTTTGTATTATAATTTTTTTTATTTTTTGTGTAGTTATTCTATCAAATTTTATTTTTTTTATTTTATTTTCTATAAATTCACCTAATTTTATTTTTTTATTTTTATATATAGCTTTATTTAAATTTATTTCTTTTTCTGGATATATAACTTTTTTTACTACTATTCATCTTCTATATATATAAAATTTTCCATTTTTTTTATTTATATATATTCTTATATTAATTTTTTGTTTATATTTTTGTTTTATTACTGTATTTAAAGCATTTTCTAATATTTTAAAAACAATTTTTTTAGATAAAGATTTTTCATTAGATAAAGCTTCTGCAACTGCTAAAATTTTTTTATTCATTTTAGCATATCTCCTAAATTTTTATTTTATAAAAAATATTTAATAAAAAAATATATTAATTAATATATTATTTAAATTTTTTAATAATAATTAATTTAATATATTATAAAAATATTAAATATATAAAATATTATTTTAAAATTATACCGGGAACGGGATTTGAACCCGTATTTTCATATAGAAGCTACTATCTTAAAGTAGTGTGTTTACCATTTTCACCATCCCGGTTTAATATAATAATTTATTATTTTAATATTTTTATATTTTTTATTTTTTTTTTTATTTTTTTAATTTTAAAATTATTTATTAAATTTAATATTATAGATAATATATAAAATAATATAGTTAATATAATAATTATATTATTAAATTTATTTTTTATAAAATTTGATGTAATAATATTATTATAATTTGAATATGATTTTATTATATTATTTTTATTTGGAGAAATAATAATTATTAAAATTAAAATAATACATATTGATATAAATAATATTGAAAATATTTTATACATTTTTTTTCCTATTTAATGTATTATATATTTTATTTTTTTATTTTAAAATTTTTTATTAATATATTATAATATTTTTTAATAATTATTTTTATATTTTAAAGCAATTATATATATTTCTTTAGATCATTTATATGAACATTTTGGTTTATAAATATTTATTTTTTTAAAAATATTTTTAATTTTTTTTAAAATATAGGAAAAATTTTCTCCTAAAAATATTTTAATTATTAAATTACCATTTATAAATAATTTTTTTTTACATAAATATATAATACTTTTAATTATATTTTTATATTTAGGATTATCTATTTCTTTAATACCTGAAATGTTTGGTGATATATCTGATATAATAGAATTTATTTTATATAATTTTGTTTTTTTTATTATTTTATTTATTGTTTTTATATTACATATATCTCCTTTTATAAAATTTACATTTTTAATTTTTTTCATATTTAAAATATCACAACTAAATATTTTATTTTTTTTATTTATTTTTTTTGATAAAAAAATTGATCAACCTCCTGGTGAACATCCTAAATCTATTATATTATTATTTTTTTTAAATATTTTATATTTTTTTTGTATTTCTTTAATTTTAAATCATGATCTAGATCTTAATTTTTTTTTTTTTGCTATTTTTGTATATTTATTTTTAAATATTAAATTTAATCATTTTTTTTTTTTTTCATTTTTTTATTTTATTTATTTTTTTAAAATTAATTTTAAAAATTTTTTATATTTTATTATTTTTTTAATCAATTAATTGAAATATTTTTATTTTTATTTTTTAAATTTATATTTATTTATTATTAAAATAATATTATTTTTTATATTCATTTGTTATTATATTTATAATTTTTTTTTTATTTTTTATTTTAAATTCTATTTTTCCATTTTTTGTTGCATATATTGTATGATCTTTTCCATATTTTGTATTAATTCCTGAATGAAATTTTGTTCCTCTTTGTTTTATTATTATATTTCCGGAATAAATAAATTCTCCTCCAAAATGTTTTACTCCTAATCTTTTAGATTTTGAATCTCTTCCATTTTTAGTTGATCCACCTGCTTTTTTATGTGCCATTTTTTTTCTCTATTGATTTTATTTTTATTTTTGTTAATTGTTGTCTATGTCCATATTTTTTTTTATAATTTTTTCTTCTTTTAAATTTTATAATATTTATTTTTTTTTTTTTAATATTTTTTATTATTTTAATTTTTATTAAAAATAATTTTATATCTTTTTTTTTATATAAAATTTTATTTTTATAAAATATTAAAATAATATTTTTATTTTTTATATATATATATTTATTTTTTTTATAATTTATTTTTTCTGTATATATATATTGATTTTTTTTAATTTTATATTGTTTTTTATTTATATTTATTATTGCATACATTTATAATTATTCCTTTTGTTTATTTTTTATATAAAATATAATATATTTATTTTAATATAAATATATTTTATTTTATTATTTTAATATAAAATTTTATATTTTATTAAATAATTTAATATTAAAAATAATTTTTTATTTTTTTTAAATTTATTTAAAATATATAATATATAATATATTTATTATATAAATTTTTAATTTTTCATATTTTTATTTTATTTAAATATTTATATAATAATTATTTTTAAAAATATATATTTTTTAATTTATTATATATTATATTAATAAATAAATTATATTTAAAATTAGTTAAAATTATTTTATTAAAAAAATATTTATTAATTTTATATATTTTATTTTTATTTATAATTAATTTATTTTAAAATTTAAAAAATTAATTTTTATTTTTAATAAAATTATTAAAAATGATTTTTAGTAATATTTTATTATTAATATTTTAATAATTTTTTAAAAATATAAATATTTTTATTTTAATAATATTAATTATTAATTTATATTAATAAAAATTTTAAATAAATTTAATATATTTTTTTATTAATATTATTTTTATTAATATAAATATTTTAAATATTTAAAAATTTTTAATAAAAATAAAATTAAAAATTTATTAAATTAATTTAATTTAATAAATTTTTTATATATATAATATTTATAATTTATATTTTAATTTTAATAATTAAAATATTTTAATTTTATATTAATAATTAAATATAAAAATTATTTATTATAAATAATGAAAATAATTTAATTTTTTAAATAATATATGAAAAAAAATAATTGATATTTAATTAATTCAAAAAATAGAATTTTAGGAAGATTAATAACTAAAGTTGTTTGTTTGCTTATGGGAAAGCATAAATCTAATTATTTATCTTATAAAGATAATGGAGATTTTGTTATATTAACAAATATTAAATATATTTTAGTTACTGGTAATAAAAGAAAAAATAAAATATATTATCGTCATAGTGGTTATGTAGGTAATTTAAAAAGTATTTCTTTTGAAGAAATGATGATAAAATCCCCTAAATATATTATTACACATGCTGTTAAAGGTATGTTACCTAAAAATCGTTTAAGTAAAATATATTTAAAAAGATTAAAAATATATAATTATAATAATCATTTACATATTTCTCAAAATCCTATTTTAATTAATTTTTAAGGTATATATATATGTTATTATATAGTACAGGTAGGCGTAAAACTTCTTCATCTAGAATATTTATGAAAAAAGGGTCTGGAAAAATATACATTAATAATTTAAAATTTAAAAAATATTTTTCTTGTAAAATTAAAAGAAAAATAATTTTATATCCTTTTAAAATTATTTATGATATTAATAATATTTTTCTTTTAAATAAATTTAATTTTTATATAACAGTAAAAGGTGGTGGTATTTCTAGTCAAGTTATTGCAATAAGACATGGTATAAGTAGAATTTTATTAAAATATAATAATAATTTTAGAAAAAAATTAAAATTATATAAATTTATTACTCGTGATTCTAGAAAAGTAGAAAGAAAAAAATATGGATATATAAAATCTCGTTCTAAACATCAATATTCAAAACGTTAATTTATTTATTAATTTAATTATATAATTTTGTTTTTATTTTTTTTTTAATTTTATTTTATAAATAAATTTATTTTAAAAAAATTAAAGGTAATAATATGCGTCATTATGAAATTATATTAATGATATATTTTAATAAAAATATTTATATTAATGATATTATTAAATATTATTCTAATATTGTAAATAAAAATGGAAAAATACATAGATTAGAAAATTGAGGTTTAAGAAAATTAGCTTATAATATTAAAAATAATAATAAAGCTTATTATATTCTTATGAATATTGAAGTTAAAATTAATATAATTAATTTAATATTTAATGATTTAAAATTAAATAAAAATATTTTAAGATATATTATTATTAGAAAAAAAAATGCAGAAAGTGAAAAATCAATTTTTATTAGTAAAAATAATGTTAATTAATTTTTGGTGATTTTAAAATGAGATTTAATAAAAATAAAAAATATTGTTATTTTAAATTAAATAATTTTAAAGAAATTGATTATAAAAATGTAGATATATTAAAAAAATATATAACTGAATGTAATAAAATAATTCCTTCTAGGGTTACTGGTATTTCTTCAAAATTTCAAAGAAAATTATCTATTGCTATTAAAAGAGCTAGATATTTATCTTTAATTTGTTATACTGATTTACATCAAAATTTTTAGGTTAATTATATTATGGTTAAAATTATAATTTTGAAAAAGGAATTAGGTAAAATAGGTAATATTATTAATGTTAGTAAAGGATATGCTAGAAATTATTTAATTCCTTATAGTAAAGCATTATATTTTAATAAATATAATATTAATAAAATTAATAAAAAAAAAATATTATTTTTAAAAATTAAAAAAAAAAATAAAAATAAATTAAATTTTATTTATAAAAAAATAATTTTATTATCACCTATGAAATTATATTATAGATGTAGTAAAAAAGGAAAATTATTTGATTCTTTAAAAATATTTGATATTTGTAAAATTTTTTTAAAAAAATTAAAATTTAAAATTTCTAAAAAAAATATTTTTTTACCAAATGGTTCTATAAAATATATAGGAAAACATATAATATATATTAATTTATTTAAAAAAAAAAAAATTAAATTTATTATTAATATAATTTCTATTAAATAATTTTAATATTTTAAAAAAATATATATATATTTTACTTGTTTTATTTTTTTTTTTTTGTTATATTAGTATATTATATTTGTTTTATAGTTTTTTTGTTCTTTTAAAAAAATAATTAACTGTGTAAGTGCTTGTAAAATATTAATAAATTTTTTTGATTCTTAAAATGTTTTTTATTTTAAGAACATTATATATTGTTGTATTGTTTAAAGAGTTTGATCATGGCTCAGATTGAACGCTAGCGGTAAGCTTAACACATGCAAGTCGAACGGCATCATGAATAGTTTACTATTTGATGGCAAGTGGCGTACGGGTGAGTAATGTTTGGGAATCTACCTTAAGAAATAGAATAACTATTGGAAACGATAGCTAATACTATATAATGTTATATTTTTTATTTAAAAATATAATTAAAGTAGGGGATCTTTATAAGACCTTATGTCTTAAGATGAGCTCAAATAAGATTAGCTAGTAGGTAAGGTAAAGGCTTACCTAGGCGATGATCTTTAGCTGGTCTGAGAGGATGATCAGCCACACTGGAACTGAGATACGGTCCAGACTCCTACGGGAGGCAGCAGTGGGGAATATTGCACAATGGGGGAAACCCTGATGCAGCTATACCGCGTGTATGAAGAAGGCCTTAGGGTTGTAAAATACTTTCAGTAAGGAAGAATATAAATATACTAATAATATATTTATTTGACGTTACTTACAAAAGAAGCATCGGCTAACTCCGTGCCAGCAGCCGCGGTAATACGGGGGATGCAAGCGTTAATCGGAATTACTGGGCGTAAAGAGCATGTAGGTGGTTTAATGGGTCAAGTATGAAATCCCTAAGCTTAACTTAGGAACTGTATTTGAAACTATTAAACTAGAGTATCGTAGAGGAAGGTGGAATTCCAGGTGTAGCGGTGAAATGCGTAGAGATCTGGAGGAATATCAGTGGCGAAGGCGGCCTTCTGGACGAATACTGACACTAAAGTGCGAAAGCATGGGGAGCAAACAGGATTAGATACCCTGGTAGTCCATGCTGTAAACGATGTCAATTTGAAGGTTGTAATTTTATATTGTGACTTTCGTAGCTAACGCGTTAAATTGACCGCCTGGGGAGTACGACCGCAAGGTTAAAACTCAAATGAATTGACGGGGGCCCGCACAAGCGGTGGAGCATGTGGTTTAATTCGATGCAACGCGAAGAACCTTACCTGGTCTTGACATCCAGCGAATTTTACAGAAATGTAGAAGTGCTTTCGAGAACGCTGAGACAGGTGCTGCATGGCTGTCGTCAGCTCGTGTTGTGAAATGTATGGTTAAGTCCTATAACGAGCGCAACCCTTATTCTTTGTTGCCATCAGGTTATGCTGGGAACTCAAAGAAAACTGCCAATGATAAATTGGAGGAAGGTGGGGATGACGTCAAGTCATCATGGCCCTTATGACCAGGGCTACACACGTGCTACAATGGCGTATACAAAGAGTAGCAAGCTTGTAAAAGTAAGCCAATCTCATAAAGTACGTCTTAATTCGGATTGAAATCTGCAACTCGATTTCATGAAGTCGGAATCGCTAGTAATCGTGTATCAGAATGTCACGGTGAATACGTTCCCGGGCCTTGTACACACCGCCCGTCACACCATGGAAGTGTGTTGCAAAAGAAATAAATATATTTAACCTATTTATAGGAGAATTTTTTATTACTTTGTGATTCATGACTGGGGTGAAGTCGTAACAAGGTAACCGTAGGGGAACCTGCGGTTGGATCACCTCCTTATTAAGGATAAATATTTTATAAGTATTACACAGTTTTTTATTTTTTATTTTGTCTTCTTCGTCTAGAGGTTTAGGACATCGCTTTTTCACGGCGATAGCAGGGGTTCGATTCCCCTAGGAGACGTAGTTCTTTAATAATTGTAAGACATTTTTAAATTGCGAAGTTAAGTAATTAAGCGTATATGGTGGATGCCTTGGCAATTAGAGGCTATGAAGGACGTGCTAATCTGCGAAAATTATCGATGAGTTGATAAGAAACGTTTTTAATCGATGGTATCCGAATGGGGTAACCTAATATAGATAATACTATATTATCATTAATTAAATAAATAGATTAATGAAGCTAACCAGGAGAACTGAAACATCTAAGTATCCTGAGGAAAAGAAATCAATTGAGATTCCCTTAGTAGTGGCGAGCGAAATGGGAAAAGCTTAGAATTTTTTTTATATAATAATTATATTATTAGAATAATTTGGAAAAATTAACAATATAAGGTGATAGTCCTGTATATTAAAATATTTTTATTATTATATTCTTTAAGTAAAACGAGACACGTGTAATCTTGTTTGAAGATAGGGGGACCATCCTCTAAAGCTAAATACTACTAATTGACCGATAGTGAACTAGTACCGTGAGGGAAAGGTGAAAAGAACCCCGGTTAGGGGAGTGAAATAGAACCTGAAACCGTATACGTACAAGCAGTAGGAGCATTTTATTTTTTTATGTGACTGCGTACCTTTTGTATAATGGGTCAGCGAGTTATATTTTGTAGCAAGGTTAACTTTTTAATAAAGGGAGCCATAGGGAAACCGAGTCTTAAATAGGCGTTTAGTTGCAAGGTATAGACCCGAAACCCGGTGATCTAACTATGAGCAAGTTGAAGATTAGGTAATACTAATTGGAGGACTGAACTGACTAATGTTGAAAAATTAGCGGATGACTTGTGGTTAGGGGTGAAAGGCCAATCAAACCGGGATATAGCTGGTTCTCCTCGAAAACTATTTAGGTAGTGCCTTATGAATTTATTTTTAGGGGTAGAGCACTGTTTCAATTAAGGGATTTTCCAATCTACTAATATGATGCAAACTCCGAATACTAAAAATATTATCATAGGAGACACACATTGGGTGATAAGATCCAATGTGGAAAGGGAAACAGCCCAGATCGTAAGCTAAGGTCCCAAAATTATAATTAAGTGGTAAACGATGTGAAGAGGCTAAAACAGCCAGGATGTTGGCTTAGAGGCAGCCATCATTTAAAGAAAGCGTAATAGCTCACTGGTCTAGTCATTTTGCGCGGAAGATGTAACGGGGCTAAATTATATACCGAAGCTACGACAATAATTTTATAAAAATTATTGGGTAGAGGAGCGTTCTGTAAGCTGTTGAAGATATATTGAAAAATATATTGGAGGTATCAGAAGTGAGAATGCTGACATAAGTAACGATAAAATAGGTGAAAAACCTATTCGCCGAAAAACTAAGGTTTCCTATCCAACGTTAATCGGGGTAGGGTAAGTCGATTCCTAAGATGAGGCTGAAAAGCGTAGTTGATGGATAACAGGTTAATATTCCTGTACTTATATTATTTTAATTATGGGGTGACGAAAAAGGTTAAATTATCCAAGTGTTTGGAAATCTTGGTTTAAATGTGTAGATAAATATTTAGGAAAATCCGAATATTAATATATTGAGACATGATGACTAAATTTTTTTAGATAAAAAAAAATTGAAGTAATTTATACCATATTTACAAGAAAAACCTCTAAATTTTATAAATAATATAAATCGTACTATAAACCGACACAGGTGGTTAAGTAGAGAATACTAAGGCGCTTGAGAGAACTCAGGTAAAGGAACTAGGCAAAATAGTACCGTAACTTCGGGAGAAGGTACACTAATTTAAGTGATAAAATTTACTTTTTAAGCTAAAATTAGTCTAAGATAACGGCTGGCTGCAACTGTTTATTAAAAACATAGCACTGTGCAAACACGAAAGTGGAAGTATACGGTGTGATGCCTGCCCGGTGCCGGAAGGTTAATTGAAAAAGTTATAATGAAAATTTGAAGCTTTTGATTGAAGCCCCGGTGAACGGCGGCCGTAACTATAACGGTCCTAAGGTAGCGAAATTCCTTGTCGGGTAAGTTCCGACCTGCACGAATGGCATAATGATGGCCAGACTGTCTCTACCTGAGACTCAGTGAAATTGAAATTGCTGTGAAGATGCAGTGTACCTGCGACAAGACGGAAAGACCCCGTGAACCTTTACTATAACTTGATATTGAGTATTTAATATTAATGTGTAGGATAGGTGGGAGATTATGAAGTAAAAACGCTAGTTTTTATGGAATCGTCCTTGAAATACCACCCTTTATTATTTAATATTCTAACTATATTCCGTTATCCGGAATTAGGACAATGTCTGGTGGGTAGTTTGACTGGGGCGGTCTCCTCCTAAAGAGTAACGGAGGAGTACAAAGGTCAGCTAATTACGGTCGGAAATCGTAATTTTAGTGTAAAGGCATAAGCTGGCTTAACTGTGAGCGTGACGGCGCGAACAGATGCGAAAGCAGGTCTTAGTGATCCGATGGTTTCTGTATGGAAAGGCCATCGCTCAACGGATAAAAGGTACTCCGGGGATAACAGGCTGATATCGCCCAAGAGTTCATATCGACGGCGGTGTTTGGCACCTCGATGTCGGCTCATCACATCCTGGGGCTGTAGTCGGTCCCAAGGGTATGGCTGTTCGCCATTTAAAGTGGTACGCGAGCTGGGTTTAGAACGTCGTGAGACAGTTCGGTCCCTATCTGTCGTAGGCGTTGGAAACTTGAAAGGAGCTGCTCCTAGTACGAGAGGACCGGAGTGGATGTACCTATGGTGTTCAGGTTGTTATGCCAATAGCATTGCCTGGTAGCTAAGTACAATTAAGATAAGTGCTGAAAGCATATAAGCACGAAACTTTCCTTAAGATTAGGTTTCCCAGAAAATTATATTTTCCTAAAGGGTCGTTATAGATTATGACGTTGATAGGTTAGATGTGTAAGCATAGTAATATGTTAAGCTAACTAATACTAATAACCCGTGAGTCTTAACTTCGCAATTTAAAAATGTTTTAATTTCTGGCGATAATAGCATGATAGAACCACCTGAATCCATTTCGAACTCAGAAGTGAAATGTCATAGCGCTGATGGTAGTGTAAGGTTTTTCTTATGTGAGAGTAAGACATCGCCAGAAATATTTGGTACGATAGTTCAGTTGGTTAGAATGTCAGCCTGTCACGCTGGAGATCACGGGTTCAAATCCCGTTCGTACCGAATATATTTTTATTATTTTTAAAGTATATATTTATAATTTTATGCGGAAATAACTCAGTTGGTAGAGTATAACCTTGCCAAGGTTAAAGTCACGAGTTCAAATCTCGTTTTCCGCTTTATTTTATAAAAAATTTTTATTAAAAAATTTTAAATATAATTAATATTATTAATAATTTTTAATTTTTTTTAATAAATAAATATAATATTTATATATATATTATTTAATTTTTTATGTTTAAAAATATTTATAATAAAAATGTTTTTTGTATTTTAGGACCTACTGGTATAGGTAAAAGTTTTATTTCTATGGAATTATGTAATTTATTTCCTTTAGAGATAATTAGTGTAGATTCAGTTTTAATATATAAATATTTAGATATAGGTACCGCTAAACCTTCTAAAAAAGAATTAATAAAATATCCTCATAAATTAATTAATATTTTAGATCCTAAAGAATATTATTCTGTAAATAATTTTTTTTATGATGTTAAAAAAGAAATTAATTGTATTTTTATTAAAAATAATATTCCTTTTTTAGTAGGTGGTTCTATGATGTATTTTAATGTTTTATTTAATGGATTATATAATTTACCTAAAACAAATATTAATATTAGAAAATATATTAATTTATTATTTAAAAATTATGGTAATAAATATGTATTTAATATATTAAAAAAAGTAGATTTACTATCTTCTAAAAAAATACATTATAATGATAAATATAGAATAATAAGAAATTTAGAAATTTTTTTTATTAGTAAAAAAAGTGTTAGTTTTTTAAAAAAAAAAAATAAAAATAAATTAAATTTTAAATTTCATAAAATTATACTTTTACCATCTAATAAAAATGTTTTATATAAAATTATTAAAAATAGATTTTATAATATGTTAAATTTAGGTTTTGAGAATGAAGTATTATATTTATATAATAGAGGAGATTTAAATATAAATATGACTTCTATAAAATCTATAGGATATAAACAAATGTGATTATATATTCAAAATAAAATTTCTTATAATCAAATGATTGAATATACTATAAATAGTACGTTTCATTTAATTAAGAAACAAATAGTTTGATTAAAAAAATGATTTAATTCTTATATAATAGAAGTAGATAATTATAAAAATTGTATAAAAAAAATTTATAATTATATAAATAAAATTATTAATTAATTTAAATTATAATATTAATGAAAAAAAAATTAGCTATATTTATATATAATAAATATATTAATATTATTGAAAAAAAAGAATTTAAAAAATTAGTTTTATCTTTAAATATAAAAAATTTTAAATATATAAGTTTAAAAATTATTAAACCAAATAATAAATTTTTTTTTGGTAAAGGTAAAATATTTGAATTAAAAAAAATTTTTTTTGAAAAAAAATATAATTTATTATTAATAAATATTGATTTAAAATATTCACAAGAAAATAATATACAAAAATTTTTAAATTGTAAATTATTAAATAGAACTAATATTATATTAAATATTTTTAAAAATAGAGCTAATACTAATTATGGAAAATTACAAGTAAATTTAGCTTATTTAAAATATTTAAGTACACGTTTAAAAAATAGATGAACTCATTTAGAAAGACAAAAAGGTGGTTTAAAATTTATATCTGGTCCAGGTGAAAAACAAATTGAAATAGATAAAAGAATTATTAGAAAAAAAATTAAAATTATTAATTTAAAATTAAAAAAAAATATTTTTCAAAGAAATAAAAGTGAAAAATTAAGAAATAAATTTAATATACCTAAAATTTCTTTAGTAGGATATACTAATTCTGGTAAATCAACTTTATTTAATTTATTAACTAATAATAATAATTATTGTAAAAATAATTTTTTTTCTACTTTAGATACTTATATAAAAAAAATAATTTTTTTTAAATTTAAATATAATATTTTATTATCTGATACTATAGGTTTTATAAGAAATTTACCTAAAAATATAAAGAAAGCTTTTAAAGGAACTTTAGATGAAATTAATAAATCAAAACTTATATTTCATGTAGTTGATGCATCTAATATATATTTTAATGAAAATATTAATATAGTAAATAATATTTTATATGATATTAATATATTTAATATACCTATAATATTAATTATGAATAAAATAGATAAAATAAAAAATTGTAATAAAAAAATTGATTTTGATTTATATAAAAATCCTTATAAAATTTGAATTTCAGCTAAAAAAAACATAGGTATTAATTTAATTTATGATGTTATTAATTTTTATTTTTTTAATTCTATTAAAAATTATAAAATTATGATTCCTATAAATTTAGTTTATAAAATAAAAAAAAAATTATATATAAATAATTCTATAATAAATGAATGAAATGATAATATTTATTGTTATATGAATATAATATTAAAAAAAAAAATTTTTTTAAATTTAATTAAAAAATATTCTTTTATAAAAAAAATAAATTAATAAATTATTATGATAAATTTTTTTTATGGTATTAATACAATTAAAAATTTAATTTTATATAAAAAAAAATATATTAATAAAATATTTTTATGTTTAAATAAAAAAAATATAAAATTATTAAATTTGAAAAAAATAATTATTAATGAAAAAATATCTTTTCAAATTTTAAATAAATATATTTTTAAAAAAAAATTTAAAAAATTTAATTTTATTCATCAAGGTATAATAGCTTTAGTAAAAAATAAATTATTTAATAATAATAATGAAAAAAAACTTTTATATATTATTAAAAATAAAAAATTAAATAATTTATTAATTTTAGATAATATTAATAGTCCTTATAATTTAGGTTCTTGTATAAGAACTGCTGTTGCAGCAAATATAGATTGTATAATAGTAAGTAAAAATAATTCTGTTTCTATAGAAAATAATATAGTTCATAAAATTTCTAATGGAGCTATATATAAAATATTAATTTTTGAAGTTTTATCTATATATAAAATAATAATTTTTTTAAAATTATATAATTTTAAAATTATAGGTACATGTATTAATAGTAAAAAAAATTTATATGATATAAATTTTTTAAATTATAAAAATTATGCTTTAATATTAGGTTCTGAAAAAAATGGAATTAAATTATCTATTAAAAAAAAATGTGATATATTATTAAATATACCTATATTTAAAATTAATTCATTAAATGTATCTGTTGCTTATGGTATAATTATTTTTGAAATATTAAGACAAATTAAAAAAAAATAAAAAAATTTTTATTTTAATATTTTATTTATAATAAATAATTTTGGTTGTGAATAAAATAAATTTGATATTTTAATTTTTTTTTTATTATTTAATTGAATTTTTTTTATTTTTATTGGTATATTTTTAGTACATATAATTAATTCATTTTTATTATATTTTAAAATTTTTCCTGGTATATTTTTTTTTTTTAATTTTTTTATAATTGAAATTGATCATATAAAAAATATTTTATTTAAATAATAAAAAAAAGTTTTTGGTCATTTATAAAAAGCTTTAATTTTTTTTTTTATATATTCAGCTTTATCTTTTTTTCATATTATTAAACCATCTTTTTTTATTATTTTTCTTGCATATTTATTTTTTATAATTTTTTGTTTTATATATTTTATATTTTTATTAAATATTTTTATTATAATTATAGGTAATATTTTATATCCTATTTTTTGTATTTTTTTAAATAATGTTATATAATTATCTTTTTTTTTTATTAATATTTTTTTTTGATATATTATATCTCCTTCATCTATATTTTTATTAATTTTTATTATTGTTATTCCAGTATTTTTATCATTTGATAATATAGATCACTGTATTGGAGCAGGTCCTTTTCATTTTGGTAATAAAGATGCATGTATATTTATAAAACCAAATTTAGGTATTTTAATTATTGATTTTGGTATTATAAATCCATAAGATATAATTATACCTAAATCTAAATTAATATTTTTTAATTTATTTTTAATTTTTTTTAATTTTTTTATAGATTGTGTATATATTATTTTTATTTTTTTTTTTAAAATTTTTTTTATAAATAATTTATTATTTTTATTTTTTTTTGTTAATATATATTTTATATTAAATAATTTATTTTTAATAATTTTTTTAAAAAAAATTCAACTAAAATCATTAATACTAACAAATAATATATTTATTTTATTTTTCATTTTTATAATCTATTATTAATTTTCCATTTATGTGATCTATTTCATGTTGTATACATATTGATAATAAATTTTTTGTATAAAAAATATTTTTTTTACCTTTTATATTATATGATTTTATTATTAAATATTTATATCTTTTAATTTTTATATATTTATTAGGTATTGATAAACATCCTTCTATTGATTTTATTATTTTTTTTTTTTTTATTATTTTTGGGTTAATAAATATTAATTTACTATTTTTTTTTTTTAATATATCTATTATAAATATAGATTTTTTTATATTAATTTGTATACCTGATAAACCAATACCATTATATTTATACATTATAATAAACATATTATTTATTATTTTTTTTAATTTATTATTAAATTTATTTATTTTTTTACTTTTTTTTCTTAAAATTTTATTTGGATAAATTAATATTTTTGACATAAATATATTTATTTTTATACCCAAGGCGGGATTCGAACCCGCATGATTTATTTAATCGAGGGATTTTAAGTCCCTTGTGTCTACCTTTTCACCACTAGGGCTTTTATAAGCGTGTCTCGGAATTGAACCGAGATATATGGATTTGCAATCCACTGCATTACCTATCTGCCAACACGCTATATAATTATTATATTATATATATATTATATATATAATTATATATTATAATATATATATATATTATAATATATATATTATTATAATTTATAAATATAAATATATAAAATGTAATATTATAGTATTTATTTTAAATATAGGTAAAAAATGTCTACTATTAATCAATTAATAAATAAATTTCGTATAAAAAAAAAGAATAAAAATAATGTTCCAGCTTTATGTGGATGTCCTCAAAAAAGAGGAGTTTGTATTAAAGTTTATACTATTACACCTAAAAAACCTAATTCTGCATTAAGAAAAGTATGTAGAGTTCGTTTAACAAATGGTTTTGAAGTAACTGCTTATATTCCTGGTGAAGGTCATAATTTACAAGAACATTCAGTTGTTTTAATTAGAGGTGGAAGAGTAAAAGATTTACCTGGTGTACGTTATCATGTTATTCGTGGTTCTTTAGATTGTATTGGTGTTAAAAATAGAAAAAGATCTAGATCAAAATATGGAGTTAAAAAAAAATAATTTATATAATAAAAGAGTAAAATTATATGTCAAGAAAAAATATAATTAATATTTCACGTAATATTATTCCAGATTATATATATAATTCTAAATTAATTACTAAATTTATTAATATTTTAATGTTAAATGGTAAAAAATCTATTGCTGAAAATATTTTATATAGTTCATTAAATATTTTATCTAATAAAAGTAAAAAAGATAGATTATTTTTATTAGAAAAAGCTATAAATAATGTTAAACCTATTGTTGAAGTAAAATCTAGAAGAGTAGGTGGAACAACTTATCAAATTCCTGTAGAAGTTAAACCTTCTAGAGGTTATACTTTAGCAATACGTTGAATAATATTTTATGCAAGAAAGAGATCAAATAAAAAAAATATGATTTTAAAATTATCTGATGAATTATTAGATGCTATAAAAAAAAAAGGTTTTTCTATTAAAAAACGTGATGAAGTTCATCGTATGGCTGAATCTAATAAAGCTTTTGCTCATTATAGATGATAATTATAAATAGTTTTGAGGAATTTAATTAAATGTCTCGTAAAACTTCTATATATAATTATAGAAATATTGGAATTAGTGCTCATATTGATGCTGGAAAAACAACTCTTACTGAAAGAATTTTATTTTATACAGGAGTTAATTATAAATTAGGAGAGGTTCATCACGGTACTGCTACTATGGATTGAATGGAACAAGAACAAGAAAGAGGTATTACTATTACTTCTGCTTCAACTACTACTTTTTGATCAGGTATGTTTAAACAATTTAAATTACCTTATAGAATAAATATAATTGATACTCCAGGACATGTTGATTTTACTATAGAAGTAGAACGTTCTATGAGAGTCTTAGATGGCGCTATTATGATTTATTGTTCTGTTGGGGGAGTACAACCTCAATCTGAAACTGTTTGAAGACAAGTAAATAAATATAATATTCCTAGAATAGCTTTTATTAATAAAATGGATAGAATAGGAGCTGATTTTTTTAATGTTGTTAATCAATTAAATAATAAATTTAAAATTAATGCTTTACCTATACAAATACCTATAGGTGTAGAAAATAATTTTTTAGGTGTTATTGATTTAATAAAATTTAAATTAATAATTTGAAAAAAAAATGATTTAGGAATAAATTTTTCTATTAAAGATATTTTAAAAGATAATAAAATTTATGATTTAGCATATTTTTGACGTCAAAAAATAATAGAATTTGTTGCTGATAAATCTGATTTATTAATGAATAAATATTTTGATGGTATTGATTTTAATGAATATGAAATAAAAAATATTTTACGTAATGAAGTTTTAAAAAATAATATTTTATTAGTTACTTGTGGTTCTGCTTTTAAAAATAAAGGTATTCAATGTTTATTAGATGCTATAATAGATTATTTACCTTCTCCTAAAGATTTAAATGAAATAACTGGTTTAAATTTAAAAAATAATTTTGTTGTTAAACGTAAAATTGATGATAAAGAGTTTTTTTCAGCTTTAGCTTTTAAAATTATAAATGATATTTTTGTAGGAAATTTAACTTTTTTAAGAATATATTCTGGTTCTATAAAATCAGGTGATATTATTTTAAATTCTAATAAAAATAAATATGAACGTATTGGTCGTATTGTTCAAATGCATGCTAATAAAAAAGAAGAAATTAAAGAAATTTTTTCTGGTGATATTGCTGCAGCAATAGGTTTAAAAGATGTTAATACTGGAGATACTTTATGTGATATAAATAATCCAATTATTTTAGAAAAAATAGATTTTCCTAATCCTGTTATTTCTTTATCTTTAGAACCTAAAACAAAATATGATCAAGAAAAATTAAGTATTGCTTTATTTAAATTATCTCAAGAAGATCCTTCTTTTAAAAGTTTTTTTGATAAAGAATCAAATCAAACTATAATATCTGGTATGGGTGAATTACATTTAGATATAATTGTTGATAGAATGAAAAGAGAATTTAATGTTAATTGTAATAAAGGAAAGCCTGAAGTTGCTTATAGGGAAACTATATTAAATAGTATTAAAAATATAGAAGGTAAATATATAAAACAGACTGGTGGTAGAGGTCAATATGGTCATGTGGTTATAGATTTATTTCCTTTATTAAAATCTGAATATAAATTATCAAAAAATGGTTATTTATTTATAAATGATATTAAAGGTGGAATAATTCCTAATGAATATATATCAGCAATTAATAAAGGTATATATGAACAATTAAAATTAGGTCCTTTAGCTGGATATCCTGTAACTAATATTAAAGTTAGATTATTTTTTGGATCTTATCATGATGTTGATTCTTCAGAAATAGCTTTTAAAATGGCAGCAGCAATAGCTTTTAAAAAAGCTTTTTTAAAAGCTGATCCAGTAATATTAGAACCTATAATGAAGGTAGAAATTGAAACTCCTGAAGAATATATAGGTGATATTATAGGAGATTTAAATCGTCGTAGAAGTATAATTGAAGAAGTTAATGATATAAATTTGGGTAAATTAATAAAATCATATACACCTTTATCAGAAATGTTTGGTTATGCTACTGATTTAAGATCTTGTACTCAAGGTAGAGCATTATATTTTATGAAATTTTATAAATATTCTATATCTCCTAGAGATATATGTAAAAAAATAGTAAAATTACGTAATAATTAATTAATAATATTAAGGTGAATAAATTATGTCAAAAGAAAAATTTAATCGTAATAAAATTCATATAAATGTAGGTACTATAGGCCATGTAGATCATGGTAAAACTACTTTAACTTCAGCTATAACAACTATTTTATCTAAAAAATATGGTGGTAAAGCATGTACATTTGATCAAATAGATAATGCTCCTGAAGAAAAAGCTAGAGGAATTACAATTAATACTTCTCATGTTGAATATGATACTTTAAATAGACATTATGCTCATGTTGATTGTCCTGGTCATGCTGATTATATTAAAAATATGATTACCGGAGCTGCACAAATGGATGGTGCAATTTTAGTTGTTTCTGCTACAGATGGTCCTATGCCTCAAACTAGAGAACATATATTGTTAGCTCGTCAAGTAGGAGTTCCATATATAATTGTTTTTTTAAATAAATGTGATATGGTTGATGATAAAGAATTATTAGAATTAGTTGAAATGGAAATTAGAGATATATTAAATCAATATAATTTTCCTGGAAGTAATACTCCTATTATTAGAGGATCTGCATTAAAAGCTTTAGAAGGTATAGAGAAATGAGAAAATAAAATTTTTGATTTATCTGAAATTTTAGATAATTATATACCTAATCCTATTAGGAATATTGATGAACCATTTTTAATGCCTATTGAAGATATTTTTTCTATTTCTGGTAGAGGTACAGTAGTTACTGGTAGAATAGATAAAGGTATTATAAAAATTGGAGAAGAGGTAGAAATTGTTGGTATACGTGATACTAAAAAATCTATATGTACTGGTATAGAAATGTTTCGTAAATTATTAAATGAAGGTAGAGCTGGAGAAAATGTTGGAATATTATTAAGAGGTATTAAAAGAGAAGAGATTGAAAGAGGTCAAGTTTTAGCTAAAGTTGGTAGTATTAATCCTCATACTTCTTTTGAAGCTGAAGTATATATTTTATCTAAAGAAGAAGGAGGTAGACATACTGCTTTTTTAAATGGATATCGTCCTCAATTTTATTTTCGTACTACTGATGTTACTGGAACTATAAAATTACCAAAAAAAGTAAAAATGGTTATGCCTGGTGATAATATTAAATTTTTAATTAAATTATTTAATCCTGTAGCTATGAATGAAGGTTTACGTTTTGCTATAAGAGAAGGTGGACGTACAGTTGGTGCTGGTATAGTAACTAAAATTATTTTATAAATTAAAAAAAAATGAAAAATCAAAAAATACGTATAAAATTAAAATCTTTTGATCATCGTTTAGTAGATATTTCTACTTTAGAGATAATAGAAACAGCTAAAAAAACTGGAGCACAAGTTTGTGGTCCTATTCCGTTACCTACTTCTATTGAACGTTTTACTGTATTAACTTCTCCTCATGTAGATAAAGATGCAAGAGATCAATATGAAATTAGAACACATAAACGTTTAATAGATATAATTGAATCTACTGATAAAACTGTTGATGCTTTAATGAAATTAAATTTAGCTTCTGGTGTTGATGTTCAAATTAGTTTAAAATAATATATTTATATAATAAAATGATATCTTTAATTGGTAAAAAAATAGGTATGACTAGTATTTTTATTAAAAATTATTTAATACCTGTTACTATTATAAAAATAAAAGAAAATATTATTACTTGTATTAATAAATATACTGTTCAAGTTACTACAGGTAAAAAAAAAAAAAAATATTTAAATAAATGTGAATTAGGATTTTATAATAAATTAAATATATTACCTGGTGAAGGGTTATGAGAAATTCCTTATATTAAAAATATACATACTTATGTTGGTAAAATTATTAATATTAATTTATTTAAAAATGTAAAAAAAGTTGATATAACGGGTTATTCTAAAGGTAAAGGATTTTGTGGTACTATAAAAAGATGAAATTTTAGTTCTCAAGATAGTTCTCATGGTAATTCTTTATCTCATAGAGCTCCCGGTTCTATAGGTCAAAATCAAAGTCCTGGAAAAGTATTTAAAGGAAAAAAAATGTCCGGTCGTTTAGGTAATAATCGAATTACTTTAAAATTTCTTAAAGTAATAAAAATATATAATAAAAAAAATATTTTATTAATAAAAGGATCTATTCCAGGTTTTAATAAAAGTAATATTATTATTAAATCTTCAATTAATTATAATTAAATATAAATTTTATGGATATAATTTTAAAAGATAATAATTTAAATATAGAAATATCAGATAAAATTTTAAATTTTCCTTTAAATATTTCTTTAATTAATCAAGTTATTAATTCTTATAGATTAAATTTACGTAAAGGAAATGTTTCACAAAAATCTAGATCTGAAGTTAAAGGTTCTAATAGAAAACCTTGAAAACAAAAAGGTACTGGAAGAGCTAGAGTTGGTTCTTTAAAAAGTCCTTTATGACGTTCTGGTGGGGTTGTTTTTGCCTCTAAACCAAAAAAATATATTTTTAAAATTAATAGAAAAATGTATATTAATGCTTTTAAAAGTATTTTATCTGAACTTTTTAGACAATTTAGATTTCATGTTTTTAATGATATTATTATTAATAAACCAAAGACTAAAGAATTTATTAAATTTTTTAATTTTATTAGTTTAGATAAATTATTAATTATAATTCATAATTATAATAAGAATCTTTTTTTATCTTCTCGTAATTTACATAATGTTTTTTTATGTAAAGTTAATAATATAAATATTATAAATTTAATAAAATATAAAAATGTTATTTTTACTTTAAAAGCTATTAAAATAATTGAGGAAAGATTAATTAATGAATAATAAAAATTATTTTTTAGATTTTATTAAAAAACCTTATTTTTCTAAAAAAACTTTTTTTTTATCTAAAAAAAATAATACTTTAGTATTTAAATTTAATTCTAATATTAATAAATTAAATATTTCTTATATAATAAAAAAAATTTTTAATGTTAAAATTAAAAAAATTAGAACTTTATTAGTAAAAGAAATAATTAAATCTAAAAATAATAAAAATAAACGTATTAAAATTTGAAAAAAAGCTTATATTATTTTAAAAAAAGATCAAAATATTAATATAAATAAATTAAATTAAATTTTTAAATATATATGATTATTAAAAAATATAAACCTACTTCTTCAGGATTTAGACATAGAATTAAATTAAATTATTTAAATATTTATAAAGGTAAACCTTTTTATAATTTATTATCTAAAAAAAATAGAAGTGGAGGACGTAATAATTTAGGTCGTATTACTGTTAGACATATTGGAGGAGGTCATAAAAAAAAATATCGTATTTTAGATTTTAAAAGAAATAAATATAATATTTTAGGTAAAGTGGAACGTATTGAATATGATCCAAATAGATCTTCTTTAATAGCTTTAATTTTATATAAAGATGGTGAAAGAAGATATATTTTATGTCCTGAAAATATTAAAATAGGAGATTTTATAGAATCTGGTGATAATGTACCTATTAAATTAGGTAATTGTTTACTTATAAAAAATATACCTATTAGTACTTTTATACATAATATAGAATTAATTCCAAATAAAGGTGGTCAAATATCTAGGTCTGCTGGATCTTATTCTCAATTAATTGTTTTTGAAAATAAATATGCTATTTTAAAATTACGTTCTGGTGAAATAAGAAAAATTAATATTTTATGTAGAGCTACTATTGGAAAAATTAGTAATTCTAAATATATGTTACGTAATTTAGGTAAAGCTGGTTCTTCACGTTGATTAGGTATTAGACCTACTGTTAGAGGAACTGCTATGAATCCAGTTGATCATCCTCATGGAGGTGGAGAAGGAAGAAATTTTGGTAAACATCCAGTATCTCCTTGAGGATTTAAAACAAAAGGTAAAAAAACAAGAAAAAATAAACGTACAAATAAATTTATTATTAAATTTCGTAATAAAAAATAGGAGTTTTAAAAAAATTATGTCTCGTTCTTTTAAAAAAGGACCATTTATTGATGTTTCTTTACTTAAAAAAATAAAAAAATTTATTTTAAATAAAAAAAAAGGTATTATTCGTACTTGATCTAGACGTTCTACTATTTTACCTAATATGGTTGGTTTAACTATAAATGTTCATAATGGTAGAAATCATATTCCTGTTTATATTACTGAAGAAATGATAGGTCATAAATTAGGTGAATTTTCTCCTACAAGAACTTATAGGGGACATTTATCTAATAATAATAAAAATAGAAAAAATAATTAGATTTTATTAAGGTTTATTTATTATGAATATTTTATCTAAAGGTTGTTATATAAAATCTTCTTGTAGAAAACTTAGATTAGTTGCTAATTTAATTCGTAAAAAAAATGTTAATATTGCTTTAAATATTTTAAATTTTATTAATAAAAAAGCTTCTTTTTTAATTAAAAAAATTTTATTATCAGCAATTTATAATGCTAAAAATAATTATGGTTTAAATAAAAATTTATTAATTATATCAAAAATATATATTGATCATGCTTCTTCTTCTAAAAGAGTTATTCCTAGAGCTAAAGGTAGATTAAATTATATATTAAAAAAAACTAGTCATATAACTATATGTCTTTGTAAAATTTAATAGGAAAATAATATGGGTCAAAAAGTTAATCCTAATGTTATACGTTTAGGTATAACAAAAATGTGAAATTCTACATGATTTGTAAATAAAAAAGATTTTGCTAAAAATATATATAGTGATTATAAAGTTCGTAATTATTTAAATAAAAAATTATCTAAAGCATTAATATCTAAAATATTAATTGAAAGACCTGCTAAAAAAAGTATAAGAATTATAATATATACTGCTAGACCTGGTATAGTAATAGGTAAAAAAGGTGAAGATATAAAAAAACTTAAAAATAAAATTTCTATTATTACTGGAGTACCTTCTCAAATAAATATATTAGAAATTCGTAGACCAGAATTAGATGCTAAATTAATAGCTGATAATGTTGTTTTTCAATTAGAAAAACGTATGATGTTTAGAAGAGTTATGAAAAGAGTAATTTATAATGCTATGCGTTTAGGTTGTAAAGGTATTAAATTAAAAATTAGTGGTAGATTAGGAGGTACTGATATTGCTAGAACTGAATGATATAAACAAGGTTCAATACCTTTACATACTTTACGTGCTAATATAGATTATAGTTTTAAACAAGCTTTTACTAATTATGGAGTAATTGGTGTAAAAGTTTGAATATTTAAAGGAGAAATATTAGATAAATTTTATCCTATAAAATTATATTATAATAAAATAATTAATTTTAAAAATTATTTAAAAAAAAATTATAAAATATAAATTGGAGATTTATTTATGTTACAACCTAAAAGAACTAAATATAAAAAAATGCAAAAGGGTAGAAATAAAGGTTGATCTAATGATATTGAAATTAATTTTGGTAAATATGCTTTAAAAGCTATTACTAGAGGACATATATCTTCTAAACAAATAGAATCTGCACGTCGTGTTATTACTCGTTCTATAAAAAAACAAGGATTTTTATGGATAAGAATATTTCCTGATAAACCTATTACTAAAAAACCTTTAGAAATTAGAATGGGAAAGGGTAAAGGAAATGTTGAATATTGAGTAGCTGTTATTAAACCTGGTAAAATATTATATGAATTAGATGGAGTTAATGAATTTATTGCTAAAAAAGCTTTTAAATTAGCTAGTGCAAAATTATCTATAAAAACAACTTTTGTTATAAAAAATAATTTATTATGATCAACAATAAATTTTTAAAAAATAAAAATATAGAAGAATTAAAAAGAGAATTATTTATTTTAAATAATCAAAAATTTAATTTACGTATGAGTTTTTTTTTAAATAAAATTAAGAGAAATCATTTAATTCGTAGATGTAAAAAAAATATAAGTATTATAAAAACTATTTTATGAGAAAAAAATTTAGATGATAAAAAAAAAAAATATTAAAAAAGCTATTGTAATAAGTAATAAAATGAATAAAACTGTTGTAGCTATAATAAATAAATATATAAAACATAAAATATATAAAAAATATATAAAAAAAAAAATTAAAGTTTATGTTCATGATGAATATAATAAATGTAATATTAATAATATTATAATGATAAAAGAATGTCGTCCTTTATCTAAAAAAAAAACATGATTTTTATATAAAATTATTAAATAAGTATATTTTATGATTCAAGAAAGATCTTTTTTATTAGTAGCAGATAATACTGGTGCTAAATTAGTTATGTGTATAAAAGTTTTAGGTGGTACAAGATTTAAATATGCTAATATTGGTAATATAATTAAAGTAGTTGTTAAAGAAGTTATATCTAAAAGTAAAATTAAAAAAGGTGATATATTAAAAGCTATTATTATAAGAACTAAATATGGAATACAAAGATTAGATGGTTCTAAAATTAAATTTGATAGTAATTCTTGTATTATATTAAATGATAATAATCAACCATTAGGAACAAGAATTTTTGGTCCTATTACAAAAGAATTAAAATGTGAAAAATTTAGTAAAATTATTTCTCTTGCTTCTGAAATAATTTAATTAAGGTAATTAAATATGTCTTGTAAGTTTCATGTAAATGATGAAGTTATTGTAATTTCTGGTAAAGATAAAGGTAAAAGAGGTATAATTAAAAAAATTAAATTAAATAAAGTTATTATTAATAATATAAATTTAGTTTATAAAAATATTAAATCTGATTCTATTAATAATATAATTGGAAAAATTATAAAAAAAGAATCTTGAATTAATATTTCTAATATTAGTCATTTTTTTTTAAGTAATAATAAAATTATTTTATCTAGAGTAGGTTTTAAATATTTAAAAAATAAAAAAAAAGTACGTTATTTAAAATTTAATAATTTATTAATTAATGAAAAATAATATGAGTAAATTATATAATTTATATAAAAATGTTATTATATATGATTTAATAAAAAAATTTAATTATAAATCTATTATGCAAGTACCTAAAATTATTAAAATAGTTTTAAGTGTAAGTTTAAATTCATTTGATTTATTAAAAAATAGGATAAATGATGTTAAATTAAATTTAAAATTAATTTCAGGTCAGTTACCTATAATTATTAATTCTAAAAAATCTATATCTAGTTTTAAAATTCGTAAAAATAATCCTATTGGATGTAAAGTTACACTAAGAAAAAAATTAATGTGATTTTTTCTTGATAAATTAATATTTATTGTTATTCCAAGAATTAGAGATTTTAGAGGTATTTCTAAAAAATCTTTAGATAAATATGGAAATTTAAATATTGGTATAAAAGAACATATTATTTTTCCAGAAATTAATTATGAAAAAACTAAATATATTCATGGTATGAATATTTCTATTATTATAAAAAATAAAAATATTGATGAATCTATATTTTTATTAAATTGTTTTTCTTTTCCGTTTAAAAATTAATTATGACTAAAAAATCTATTATAATTCGTGAAAAAAAAAGATCTTTATTAATAAAAAAATATTTTTATAAAAAAATAAAATTAAAAAATATTATTTCTAATATTAAATCTTCTAGTAAAAAAAGATGAAATGCAATTATTAAATTACAATCATTTCCTAGAAATTCTAGTATTTGTAGACATCGTAATAGATGTGTTTTAACTGGAAGATCACATGGTTTTTTGCGTAGATTTGGTTTAAGTAGAATTAAATTTCGTGAATTTGCAGTAAGAGGTGATATTCCTGGTTTAAAAAAATCTAGTTGATAATATTAATAATTTTTTGGTAAATATTTATGAGTATGCAAGATTCTATATCAGATATGTTTACATGTATAAGAAATGCACAATTAGCAAAAAAAAAAAAAATATCTATTTATTATACTAAATTTAAATGTTCTATTTTAAATGTTATTTATTCTGAAGGTTATATTAAAAAATATAATATATTTTTTGATATTTTAAAGAAAAAAAAAATAAATATTTATTTAAAATATTATTTAAATAAACCTGTTATTTCATTTATAAAAAAAATTAGTCGTCCTAGTTTACGAATATATAAATCTTATAAAAATTTACCTTTAATAAGATCTGGTTTAGGTGTTGTTATTATATCTACTTCTAAAGGTGTTTTATCAGATAAAAAAGCTCGTTATTTAAATATTGGTGGAGAAATAATTGGTTATATATATTAAAAAAAATTAAGGTAATATAATGTCAAGAATTGCAAAACAACCTATTTTAATACCTAAAGGTATTAAAATTAATATTATTAATAATAAAATTATAATATGTAAAAATAATATAATTGTTAAAAATAAAATTCATTTTTCTATTACTCCTATATTAAAAAATAATAAAATTATTTTAAATAATTCTAATTCTTATTATAAATTTTCTATGTATGCTGGTACTTTTCGTTCTATAATTAATAATATTATATTAGGTTTGAAAAATAATTTTAAAAAAAAATTAATAATAATTGGTATTGGTTATAAATCTTATATTAAAAAAAATATATTATTTTTAAATTTAGGATATTCATATACTATTAAATATAATATACCTAAAAATATTATTATAAAATGTTTAAATTTTAATGAAATTATTATTAAAGGTTATGATAAACAAAAAGTTGGTCAAGTAGCAGCTGAAATAAGATCTTTTAAAAAACCTGAATGTTATAAAAAAGGTAAAGGTATACGTTATAAAAATGAATTTATTAAAATTAAAGAAAATAAAAAAAAAATAAATAAATAAATTATGTTAAATAAAAATATAAGACGTTTACGTAGATCTAAAAAAATACGTTCAATATATAAAAAAAATAATAAAATTTGTTTAGTAATTCATAAAACTTCTCGTCATATTTATGCTCAAATTATAAAATATATTAATAATAATTCAGTTACATTAATATCTATTTCTACTTTAAATAAAAAATATTTTAATAAAAAAATATATACTGGAAATAAATATTCTGCTTCTATTTTAGGTAAAATTATAGCTAAAAAAGCTTTAAGTAAAAATATTAATAATGTTGTATTTGATCGTTCTGGTTTTAAATATCATGGACGTATAAAAAAATTAGCTGAATATGCTAGAAAATATGGATTATTATTTTAATTTATGGTTTTAAATATATGAAAAAAAATATTTTTAATAAAAAATATTGTGAAAAATTAATATTTGTTAATAGAATTTCTAAAACAGTTAAAGGTGGTAGAATTTTTTCTTTTTCTGCTTTAACTGTTGTAGGTAATAAAAAAGGTAAAGTTGGTTATGGTTATGCAAAAGCTAAAGAAGTGCCATTAGCAATACAAAAATCTTTAAATAAATCTTATAAAAATATTATATCTATATCTTTAAATAAAAAAAAAACATTAAGATATTCAATAAATTATTGTTATAATAGTACTAAAATTTTTATTAAACCTACTATAAAAGGTACTGGTATAATAGCTGGTAAATCTATGAAATTTTTATTTGAAGTAGCAGGTATAAAAAATATTTTATCTAAATGTTATGGTTCTACAAATCCTATAAATGTAGTAAAAGCAACTATAAAAGCTCTATCTAGTATAGAATCTCCTCTTTTTATTGCAAATAAAAGAGGTAAATTTTTAAAAGAAATTTTTTAATTTTAAATTTTTTTAATTATGGTAATTAATTATGTTATTTTTAAATAATTTATTTTATAAATCAAAAAAAAAAAAATCTAAACGTTTAGGAAGAGGTATAGGATCTGGTTTAGGTAAAACTAGTGGTAGAGGTCATAAAGGTCAAAAATCTAGATCAGGTTATAATATTAAAAGATATTTTGAAGGTGGTCAAACACCTTTTTATCGTAGAATACCTAAATTTGGTTTTAAAAGTAAAAAAAATATTTTTTATAAAGAATTATCTTTAGATAAATTAATTATATTTAATAATAATTCTATTATAAATTTAAATATTTTAAAAAAAAATAAAATTATTAAACATAATATTAAATTTGTTAAAATAATTTTAGGTTATAAAAAATTTAATAAAAATATTAAAATATTAGATAATAATATAAAATTATCATCTAGTGTTTATAAAATTTTAAATATTAATAATTAATTGGAATTTTTATATAAATTATATGAATATTAAAAATATTTTTTTTAATTTATTATTAAATACTTTTAAAGAATTAAAAAATAGAATATTATTTTTATTTTTTTATATATTTATATTTCGTATATTAAATTATATATCTATACCTGGTGTAAATATTTATATATTAAATAATTTATTTAAATATAATAATAATATTATTAATATATTTAATATATTATTAAATAATAATTTATTAAATATTTCAATTTTATCTTTAAATATTATTCCATATATTTCTTCTTCTATTATAATTCAATTATTAATTATAATTTTTCCATATTTTATTAAATTTAAAGATGATATTTATAAAAAATATAAAATTAATAAATATATAAAATATTTAACTTTATTATTATCTATAATACATTCTATTATTTTATTTTTAAATATAAATAAATTTTATATTTATAAAAATATTATATTAAATAATTTAAATAATATTATTTTTATTATTAGTTTAATAACTGGAACAATGTTTTTAATATGATTAGCAGAACAAATTTCGGAAAATAGTTTAGGTAATGGTATATCAGTATTAATATTTATTAATATAATATCTAATTTTTTTAATTTATTATTAATTTTATTTAAATTATTTTTAAATAAAAATTTATCTTATATGAAATTATTTTTAGTATTTTTTTTTATTATTTTAATAATATATTTTATTATTTTTATTGAAATTTCTGAAAGAAAAATATTAATTTTATATTCATCTATAGATTATAAAAATATTAAATATTTTTTTTCTTCTTATAATATTTTTTTACCTTTTAAAATTAATATGTCTGGAGTAATATCTTTTATTTTTACTTCAAATATAATATTATTTTTTTCATTTTTTTTATTTTTATTAAATAATTATTTTAAATATAAATTTATATTATATATAAATAATTTATTTTATTATAAAAATTTTTTATATTTATTAATTTATATATTTTTTATAATATTTTTTTGTTTTTTTTATAATTTATTAATGTATAATTCTAATGATATATCTAATAATTTAAATAAAAGTGGAGCTTATATATATGAAATAAGACCAGGTAAAAATACTTCTTTTTTTTTAAAAAATATTATTTTAAAATTAACTTTATTTAATTCTTTATATATATTAATAATATATTTATATTCTAATTTTATATATAATATATTAAATATTAAATTTAATTTTAATAATATTTCTTTATTAATTGTTATTATAGTTTTTATAGATTTTATAACTCAAATAAAATCTTTAATAATATCAAATAATTATTTTTCTATTTTAAAAAAATATAATTAAAATATATGAAAGTAAGAGCTTCTATAAAAAAATTTTGTTCTTTTTGTAAAATAGTTAAACGTTTTGGTGTTTTATATGTTATTTGTAGTAATAATTCAAAACATAAACAACGTCAAGGTTAATTTTTAAAATATTTTAGGAAAATTATATTATGGTTATTAGAATATGTGGAGTGAATATAATAGAAAATAAATCTATTTTATTTGCTTTAACTTCTATATATGGTATAGGAAAATCTAGATCTAAATTAATTTGTGATAATTTAAATATTAATTATTATATAAAAGTAAAAGATTTAAATAAAGAAAAAATAAATATAATAAGAAAAAAAATTTCTAATTTTATATTAGAAGGTGATTTAAGAAGAGAAATAATGTTAAATATTAAACGATTAATTGATATAAATTGTTATCGTGGGATTAGACATCGTAAAAAATTACCTGTACGTGGTCAACGTACAAAAACAAATGCTAAAACTTGTAAAAAATTACGTAAATTTAAAAAATAATTTTATTTGGAAAATTTTATGTCTAAAATATTTAAAAAAAATATTAAAAAAAAAAAAAAAAAGCAAATATTTAATGGTATAGCTTATATTTATGCTTCTTTTAATAATACTATAATTAGTATTACTGATAAATTTGGTAATGTATTAGGATGAAAAACATCAGGTGGATCAGGTTTTAGAGGATCTAGAAAATCTACTCCTTTTGCAGCACAAATAGCTACAGAAAAATGTATTGAAATTGTTAAACAATATAATATAAAAAATTTAGAAATTATGATAAATGGACCTGGTCCTGGAAGAGAATCAAGTATAAGAGCTTTATATAATGCTGGTTTTAATATTATTAATATTAATGATATTACACCTATACCTCATAATGGTTGTCGTCCACCTAAAAAAAGACGTATTTAATAAAATAATTATTTTTAGGAATTTATAAAATGGTTAAATATTTAGGTTCTAAATTAAAATTAAGTCGTAGACAAGGTACTGATTTATTTTTAAAATCTAATTTACGTCCTATTGAATCAAAATGTAATATTAGTCGTTTACCTGGACAACATGGATATAAAAAAAATAGATTGTCAGATTATGGTCTTCAATTAAGAGAAAAACAAAAAATTCGTTATATATATGGTATTACAGAAAAGCAATTTTTAAATTATTATAAAAAATCTGTTTGTTTAAAAAAAAATACAAGTGAAATTTTATTTTTATTTTTAGAAAGAAGATTAGATAATGTTGTTTATAGAATGGGTTTTGGAGTAACTCGTTCGGAATCTCGTCAATTAATAAATCATAAATGTATTTTAGTTAATAATAAAATTGTTAATATTCCATCATTTTTAGTATCTTTAAATGATATAATAAGTATTAGAAATAAAGCAAAGAATCAAGATCGTATTAAATATTCTTTAGAATTATTTAAACAGCGTGAATTACCTAATTGATTAGAAATTGATATTAAAAAATTAGAAGGTGTGTTTAAATTTTTTCCTAAAAAAAAATATATTTTTCCTGATATAGAAGATCATCTTATTTTAGAATTTTATTCAAAATAAATTAATAATTATGAGATTAATTAATTATGATTAATAATTTAAAAATTTTAAAACCTAAATTAATGAAAATAAAAAAAATTTCAAATACTTCTTCTTTTATAATTTTAAAACCTTTAGAAAGAGGGTTTGGATATACTTTGGGAAATGTTTTAAGACGTATATTATTATCTTCTATTCCTGGTTATGCTATTACTGAATTAGAAATTGATGGTGTTTCTCATGAATATAGTGTTAAAGATGGTTTATTAGAAGATATTATAGAAATAATTTTAAATTTAAAAAATTTATATATAAGTTTAGATAATAATTTAAATGAAGCTATTTTATTAATAAAAAAAAAAGGTATAGGACCTATTTTAGCTTCAGATATTACTTCTAATGTAAAATTTAATTTAGTAGATCCAAAATATGTTATATGTAATTTAACTTCTGAAGATAGTTCTATTTTAATGCGTATGAAAATAGAATTAGGTAGAGGATATATGTCTTCTTCATTTAAAAAAAAATTTTTTAAAAATAATGATAATTTATTAAAAAATAAATTATTTATTGATGCATATTATTCTCCTATAAAATGTGTTTCATATAAAATTAAAAATATTCGTTCTAAAGAATTTAATAATTTAGATAAATTAATATTAAAAATTGAAACTAATGGAACTATAGATTCTGAATTAGCTATTCGTAAAGCTTCTAAAATTTTAATTGATCAATTAAGTATTTTTGTTAATTTAAATAAAAATATTTTAAATAAAAATAAAGATATAAATAATAAATTTAATCCTATTTTATTATCTTCTGTTAATAATTTAGATCTTACTGTAAGATCAGCAAATTGTTTAAAAACGGAATCTATATATTATATAGGTGATTTAGTACAAAAAACTGAAATAGAATTATTAAAAACTCCTAATTTAGGTAAAAAATCTTTATTAGAAATAAAAAATATATTATTATCTAAAGGATTAAAATTAGGTATGAAATTAAATAATTGACCTCCTAATAAATTAAAAAAAAAATAAAAAAGGAATAAAAATATGCGTCATAAAAAAAAAGGTCGTAAATTAAATAGAAATAGTAGTCATAGAAAATCTATGTTTAAAAATATGATTAATTCTTTAATACATTATGAATTAATAAAAACTACTTTATTTAAAGCTAAAGAATTGAGAATTTTTATAGAAAAAATAATAACTAGATCTAAAATACATAATTTGCATAATAAAAGAATATTATTTTCTATTATTAGAAATAAAAAAAATGTAAATAAATTATTATATTTTATAGGACCTAGATTTTTAAAAAATTTTGGTGGTTATACTAAAATTTTAAAATGTGGTTATAGAAAAGGTGATAATGCTCCTTTAGCATATATAAAAATATTAAAATAAATATATATATTTATTATAAATATTTTTAATTAAAATAATTTATATGTATAATTATTAATAATAAATTTTTAAAAATAATTTTATTTATAAAATTTAAATATAATTATATGATTACTTTTAAAAAATTAATTTTTAAATTATGTAAATATTGATCTAATTTAGGTAGTTATATTATTCAACCATTAGATATGGAAATTGGTGCTGCTACATTTCATCCTATTACTTTTTTTAATTGTTTTAATAAAAAAAATATATTTTATTCTTATGTACAATTATGTAGAAGACCAAATGATGCACGATATGGTGATAGTTATAATAAATTACAACAATATTATCAATTTCAAACTATTGTTAAACCATCTTTAAATAATATTCAAAATTTATATATAAAATCTTTAAAATATTTAAATATTAATTTAAATTTATCTGAATTACGTTTTGTTGAAGATAATTGAGAAAATCCAACTTTAGGAGCATATGGAGTAGGATGAGAGGTTTGATTAAATGGTATGGAAATTACACAATTTACTTATTTTCAAAAAATGGGTGGTTTTAATTGTATACCAGTACTTTGTGAAATTACTTATGGATTAGAAAGAATATCTTTATATTTACAAAATGTAAATAGTATAAATAAATTAATTTGAGATAATTATAAATCTAATAATATAAAATATATTAATATATTAAATAATGAGATAGAAAGATCAGATTATATTTTTAATAATTCAGATATAAATTTTTTAAATTCTTGTATGAATAATTATAAAAATGAATCTTTAAGATTAATTAATTTATCTAAACCTTTAATTAAAATTTCATATGAATTTGCTATTAAAATGGTTTATTATTTTAATTTATTAGATGCTAAAAATTATTTTTCTAAAATAGAAAGACAAAAAAATATTTTATGTATTAGAAATATTTTTAATAAAATTGCTTATTTATATTTAAATAAATAAAAATAGGAATATAAATGTTTAAAAAAGGTCTTTTATTAATAGAAATTAATTCAGAAGAATTACCTATTGATAAATTAAAATATATTAATGTTTATTTTAATAAATATTTAAAATATCAATTAAAAAAATATAATTTTTATTTTAAAAAAATAAAAGTTTTTGTTACATTAAGAAGAATTTCTTGTTTAATTAAAAAATTAAGTTTTAATCAAAATTTTAATAATACTTATAAAATTATATATGGTCCTAAAATTAATATTAAAAAAAAAGATATATTAAAAAATAAAATATTAATTAATTGATCAAAAAAAATAGGTTTATCTATAAAAAAAATAAAATATTTTAATAAAAATAATTTTAAAAATTTTTTTTTTAAAATAAATATTAATATATATAATATAAAAAAATTAATATTTATTATATTAAATAAAACTATTATTAATTTATTAAAAAATAATAAAATTATGACTTGAGGTAATGGAAAATATTTTTTTTTTAGACCTGTAAGAAATATTATTATTATGTTTAATAATAAAAAAATAAATTTAAATATTTTTGGTATTAAATCAAGTAATTTTATATTAGGACATAAATTTATTAATAATAAAAAAATTTTTTTAAATAGTTCTAAAAAATATATATTTTATTTATTAAAATATGGAAAGGTTATTATAGATTATAAATATAGAAGAAAAAAAATTTTAAATATATTAAATAATTTTTCTTTAAAAAAAAATATAAAATTTATTTATAAAAATAATTATTTAAATAAAATTGTTTCTATGATTGAATGACCTTTAGGTATTTTATGTAATTTTAATAAAAAATTTTTATTTTTACCAGAAAAAATTATAATTTTTATTATAAAAAAATATTTTGGTTTTATTTCTTTTAATGAAAAAAATGATTTAAAAAATTATTTTGTTATTATTATTGATAATAAGATTTATAATTTTAATAAAATAAAAGATGGTTATGAAAATGTTATTAATTCTGAATTAAATGAAATAAAAAATTTTTTTATAAAAGATAGAAAATTTTATTTAATTAGTTATTTATATAAATTAAAAAATATTATTTTTCATAAAAAAGTAGGTAATTATTTAAATAAAATAACAAGAATGTTATTTTTATCTAAAAATATTTTATTTTATTTAAATTATTTAAATATTGATTTAAATATTTTATATTATTCAATTTTATTAATAAAATGTGATTTAGTTACTAATTTATATAAGTATTATAATAATTTAAAAGGAATAATAGGTATGTATTATTCTTTATTAGATGGTGAATCTTTAAATATTTCATTAATAATAAAAAATCATTATAGTATTAAAAATAATAATAATATATATAGTTTATTAATTTTTTTAATAGATAAAATAGATGATTTAATTAGTATATTTATATTATATGATTTTAAATTTTTAGAAAAAAAAAATGATCCTTATGGGTTAAGAAAAATATCTTTTTTAATTATAAAAGTTATATTAAATAATAAATTTTATATTAATTTTTATAAAATAATTAAATATTCAATTTTTTTATTTAATAATAAAAATATTATAAAAAAAAAAAATATATTAATTATATTAAATTATATAAATAAAAGATTTATAAATTATTTAATTAAATTAAAATATTCTAAAAAAATAATTTTTGGAATTTATTATAAAATTAATAATTTTGATATTTTAGATATAAAAAATCGTATTGATATAATTATAAAATTTAAAAATATAATATATTTTAAAAAATTTATTTATATATATAAAAGATTAAATAATTTATTAATTAAATTTAATAAATTTATTAATATTAATATATTTTATATTAATTTATTAAAAAAAAAAGAAGAAATTATTTTATATAAATATATATGTATATTAAAAAAAAAAATTAAAATATTTTATTTAAATCATAATTATAATAATTTAATTAAATATTTTTTTATATCTATAAAAAAAATAAATAATTTTTTAAATTTTATTAAAATAGATGTTAAAAATATAAATTTAAAATTAAATAGATTAAATTTATTAAATAAAATATTTATTTTATTTAAAAATTTTTATAATTTTAATATTTATTTTTAATTTTGTATATTTTTTTTTATTATTCCTCCTCCTAAACATATATTTTTTTTATAAAATACTATTGATTGACCTGGAGTTATTGCAAATAATGGTTTTTCAAATATTATTTTTTTTTTATTTATATATATTTTAGATTTTATATTTTTATATTGTTGATGTCTTATTTTTATATTACAAAATATTATTTTTTTATTTTTATTTTTTTTATTAATAAAATGTATTTTATTAATAAAAGCTCCTATAGAATATAAAAGAGAATTTTTTATTCCTTTTACAACTATTATTGTATTATTTTTTTTATTTTTTTTAAATATATAATATGGTTTATTTTGCCCTAAATTAATATTTAAATTTTTTCTTTGACCTATTGTATATAAATGTAATCCTTTATGGTTTCCTAAAATTTTATTATTTATATTAATTATTTTTCCAGGTTTATTTTTTATATATTTTTTTATAAAATTAAAATAATTTTTTTTTCCTATAAAGCATATACCAGTAGAATCTTTTTTTTTATAATTAATTAAATTTAAATTTTTAGCTATTTTTCTTATATTTTTTTTATAATATTTTCCTAATGGAAATATACATTTTTCTATTTGTTTTTGTTTTAAAATATATAAAAAATAACTTTGATCTTTTTTTTTATCTATTGCTTTTAATAAATAAAATTTATTTTTTTTTCTTTTTTTTATTATATAATGTCCTGTAGAGATATAATTTCCTTTTAAAATTTTTATAGCAAATTTTAAAAATATATTAAATTTAATTTTTTTATTACATAATATATCTGGATTTAAAGTTTTATTATTTTTTTGATTTTTTATAAATATAATAAATACTTTTTTTCAATATTCATAAGAAAAATTTATATTATATAATTTTATATTTAAAAATTTACATATATTTTTTGCATCTTTATAATCTTTTTTATATTTACATTTTTTTTTATAATTTTCTTCTCAACATTTTATAAATACACATTCTATTTTATATCCTAATTGTTTTAATATTCATGCTGTAACAGAAGAATCAACTCCTCCAGATAATGCTATTATTATTTTTATTATTTTAAATATTTTCATATTTTTTATATTTTATAATTTTTAATTTATTTATTTTAATATTGTATAATAATATTTTATAATATTAAATTTTTTATATTTTTTAAAATATTTTATAATATTTATTATTTTAATTTTTATATTTTTTATTTATAAAATATTTTTAAAATTTATTATTATATATTTTATATAAATAAATATTTAATTTGTTATATAAATAATAAAATAATTATTAAATATGTTATTTTTTTATAAATATTTTTATTTATTTATAATGAAATATATATATATTTTATTTTTTAGTTTATAATAATATTAAAATAATTTATTATTATTTTTTTTAAATATAATCAATTTTAATAAATAATTTATTTAAATTATATATATTATATATATTATTTATATTTTATATATATATATATATATTTGTTTTTAAAAATTTTATTAAAATTAAAATTAAAAAAAATATTAAATTATTTTAATTTTATTAAAATATTAAAATTATTAATTTATTTAAAAATAATAAAATATTTATTTAATAATTTTATAATAAATTATTTTAATAGAAATTATAATTTTTAATTTTAGGAGTTAATTTATGTCTAATATAAAATCATCTAAAAAAAGAATTCTTATTAATATTTATAGAAATAAAATTAATAATATTAGAAAAAATATAATAAAAAATTATATTAAAAAAATTAAATATTTTATTAAAAAAAAAAATAAAAAATATTCTTTAATTAATTTTTATAAATTTCAATCTATTTTAGATAAATTATATATAAAAAAATTTATTAGTTTAAGTAAATGTTCTAAATATAAATCTATTTTATTTAAATTAATTAATAAATTATAATTAAAAATTTTTATTTTTTTTTATTATATAATTTACTATATTATAATATTTTTTTATATTTATTTTATTTAATCTATTATTAGGATTTATATTATGTTTTATTAATTCTTTAATATTAATAAAATTTTTTAAATTATTATATATTTTTCTATTTTTTTTATAAAAAATATTATTTGTTATATGTATAAAAAAATTTATATCTTTTATATTATTTTTATTTTTATTAGAAATTAATTTTATTAATGTTGATTCTATTTTAGGTTTAGGTTTAAAAAAATAATTTTTTATATTCATTATTTTTTTTATTTTAAATAATGAATTTATAATTAATGTTGTTTTAGAATATTTTTTATTTTTTATTTTTTGAATTAGATTATTAGCAAATTCTTTTTGAACTAATATATGTATATCATTTATAAATTTATAATTTTTTATTAATTTATATATTATTTTATGAGATATATAATATGGTATATTTCCAATTATTCTTAATTTTTTTTTATAATTTAAAAAATTAAATTTTAATATATCTTTTTTTATAAATTTTATATTTTTGTATTTTTTTTTACAAAATTTAATTAATTTATTATCTATATCTATAGCAATTATTTTTTTTGTATATTTATATAATTCTTTTGTTAATAATCCTGTACCACATCCTATTTCTAAAAATGTTTGTTTTTTTTTTGGTTTTACAATATTTATAATTTTTTTTATAATATTTTTATTTATTAAAAAATTTTGTCCTATATCTTTATACATTTTTTTTAAATTATATAAATTTTCTTTTTTCACCTTTTCCAAATATATTTTTTTTACATCTTTTACATATAATATAATTTTTTATTTTATTAAGTTTTTTTACATAATGTCAACATCTATTACATTTAATTCCATTATTTTTTTTACATTTTATTTTAAAAAAAGTATTTTTTATTTTTTTTTTTAATATTTTAATATTTAATTTAGATGTTATAAAAAAAAATTTTAATTCTGATTTCATTTTTTTTATTTTATTATAAAAATTTTTTTTTAAATATAATATTATTTTTGTTTCTAATGATGAATTTATTATTTTATTTTTTTTTTTTAATTCTAAAATTTTGTTTAAATAATTTTTAATTAAAATTAATTTTTTTCATATATTTTCATTAATTTTATTTTTTTTATTTAAATAAAAAAGTTTATTAAATCAACTTTCTTCGTATATTGATTTTTTTTTTTTATTTGGTAGATATTCTCATATTTCTTCTGCTGTAAATGATAATATAGGAGATATTCATTTAGTTAATGATTCTAAAATCATTCATATAGTTATTTGTGTACTTTTATAAGCTTTAGTATTTTTTTTAATAGTATATTTTCTATCTTTTATTATATTTAAATAAATTGAACTTAAATATATAATGCAAAATTTTGTTATTTTTTTAATTATTTTATAAAATTTAAATTTTTTATATAAATATATTATTTTATTTTGTGTTTTTTTTGTTTTATGTATAATTCATTTATCTAATAAAATTATATTTTTTTTTTTAATTTTATTATTTTTTAATGAAAAATTATCTAAATTTGATACTAAAAATTTTATTGTATTTCTAATTTTTCTGTATAATTCTACTATTCTTAATATAATTTCATTTGATATATGTATTTCATTATAAAATTTAGTTGAAGATGTTCATAATCTTAATATATCTGATCCAAAATCTTTAATTATTTTTTTTGGTTTTATATAATTTTTTAAAGATTTTGACATTTTTTTACCATCTTTATTTATTATAAATCCATGAGATATTACTTTTTTATATGGTGCACAATTATTTATTGCTGTATATATTATTAAAGATGACATAAATCATCCTCTAAATTGATCTGATCCTTCTAAATATATATCAATTTTTTTATTTTTTTTAAATTTAGGATTTTTTATAGTAAAACAAGTTGATCCTGAATCAAATCATACATCTAATACATCTAATACTTTTTTATATTTATTACATTTTTTACCTAGAAATTTTTTTTTATTTATATTAAATCAATATTTGGGTCCTATTTTTTTTATTTTATTTGATATTTTTTTTATAAATTTTATTGTTTTTGGATGTATTTTCTTTGTTTTTTTATTAATAAATATTGTTATTGGTGTTCCTCATATTCTTTGTCTTGATATACATCAATTAGGTCTATTAATTATCATTTTTTTTATTTTTTTATATCCCCATTTTGGTATTCATTTTACTTTTTTTATAGATATTAATAATTTTTTTCTTAAATTATTTTTATTTATATTAATAAATCATTGAGGTGTAGATTTTATTATAATTGGACTTTTATGTCTTCAACAATATGGATATTTATGTAAAAATTTTTCAAAAAATATTAATTTTTTATTTTTTTTTAATTTATTTATAATTAATAATTCTGCTTTTAATATATTTTTATTTTTTATATTTTTAATATATTTATATTTTATATATTTTCCATTATTTTTTATTAAATTTAAACCTTTTATTTTATTTTTTTTTGATAATATATGATCTTCTTCTCCATGTTCAGATGCTATATGAATTATTCCTGTTCCTATATTTTTATTTATTTTTTTATCAAATATTATTGGTATTTTTTTTTTTGAAATTGGATGATATATTAAAGTATTTTTAAATAATTTACCTTTTAATGAAATTATTTTTTCAAAATTTATATTTGTTTTTTTTATTATTTCTTTTATTTTATTTTTTATAATAATATATATTATTTTTTTTTTTTTAATTAATGAATATTTATATTTTGGATGTATTGATATAGCACAATTACCAGGTATTGTTCATGGAGTTGTTGTTCATATTAATAATTCTAATTTATTATTTTTATATTTTTTATAATTAATATTTAATTTATTTAAAAATTTTTTTTTATTATATATTTTAAATGAAAAATAAATTGAATTAGATATTTTTTTTTTATAATTTATTTCTGCTTCTGCTAATGAAGATTTACATTTTATACATCAATTTGTAGGTTTTTTTTTTCTTTCAATTAAATTTAATTTTATAAGTTTACCTAATACTTTTATTGTATTAGATATAGTATTAAAATTCATTGTTTTATAATAGTTTTTTCAATCAGCTAATATTCCTAATCTTATAAAATTATTTTTTTGTTTTTTTATTTGATTATTAACATAATTATTACATAATTTATAAAAATTATTATTATTTTTTTTTTTTGATAAATTTTTATTTTTTTTTATAATTTCTAATTCTATAGGTAAACCATGACAATCTCATCCTGGAATATAATCAATATTATATTTCATTAAAATTTTATATTTAATTATTATATCTTTTAATATTTTATTATATGCATGTCCTATATGTATATTTCCATTTGCATATGGTGGTCCATCATGTATAATAAATTTTTTATTAATATATTTTTTTTTTAAATTTAAATATAAATTATTTTTTTTTCATTTTTTTAAAATAATTGGTTCTTTTATATTTAAATTAGCTTTCATTGGGAAATTTATTTTTGGTAAATTTATTGTATTTTTATAATTTATAATTGTTTTTTTTTTCATTTTATTTTTATTAATTTTTATTATTTTTATAATATTTAATTATATATTAAAAAAAAAATAAAATTATATAATTTATATTAAATATTTTTATATTTTATAGTTGATATTTATAAATATGTAATTATATATTTTATATAAGATTAATTTTAAGGAGATTTTAATATTATGAGTAAAATTATTGGTATAGATTTAGGTACTACTAATTCTTGTGTATCTATAATGGAAAATAATAAAGTTAAAGTTATAGAAAATTTAGAAGGTGATCGTACTACTCCTTCTGTTGTTGCTTATACTAAAGATAATGAAGTTTTAGTAGGTCAACCTGCTAAACGTCAAGCTATTACTAATCCTGAAAATACTTTTTTTGCTATAAAAAGATTAATGGGACGTAAATATAATGATTCTGAAATTCAACGTGATATTAATATAATGCCTTATAAAATAGTTTCTTCTAGTAATGGTGACGCTTGAATACAATTAAAAAATAAAAAAATATCTCCTCCTCAAATTTCTGCAGAAATTTTAAAAAAAATGAAGAAAACTGTAGAAGATTATTTAGGAGAAAAAGTTTTTGAAGCAGTTATAACAGTACCTGCTTATTTTAATGATACTCAAAGACAAGCTACTAAAGATGCTGGACGTATAGCAGGTTTAAATGTTAAAAGAATTATAAATGAACCTACAGCTGCGGCTTTAGCTTATGGTTTAGATAAATCTAAAAATAATGATATTATTGCTGTTTATGATTTAGGTGGAGGAACATTTGATATATCTATTATTGAAATAGATAATATAGATGGTGAAAAAACTTTTGAAGTATTATCTACAAATGGTGATACTCATTTAGGTGGTGAAGACTTTGATAATAAAATAATTAATTTTTTAATTTCTGAATTTAATAAAGATTATAATATAGATTTATCTAATGATTCTTTAGCTATGCAAAGATTAAAGGATGCTTCTGAAAAAGCTAAAATAGAATTATCTTCATCTAAACAAACTGAAATTAATTTACCTTATATTACTGCTGATAATACTGGTCCTAAACATTTAAATATAAAATTTACTAGAGCTAAATTAGAATCTTTAGTTGAAGATTTAATTATTAAATCTATAGATCCAGTTAAGATAGCTTTAAAAGATGCAAATTTAGATATATCTAAAATAAAAGAAGTAATTCTTGTTGGTGGTCAAACAAGAATGCCTATGGTTCAAAAAAAAGTTTCTGATTTTTTTAATAAATTACCAAAAAAAGATGTTAATCCAGATGAAGCAGTTGCTATTGGTGCTGCAATACAAGGAGGAGTACTTTCTGGTGAAGTTAAAGATGTTTTATTATTAGATGTTACACCTTTATCATTAGGAATAGAAACAATGGGTGGTATTATGACTATATTAATAAAAAAAAATACTACTATTCCTACTAAACATAGTCAAATTTTTTCTACTGCAGAAGATAATCAATCAGCTGTTACTGTACATGTATTACAAGGAGAACGTACTAAATCAATTGATAATAAATCTTTAGGTCAATTTAATTTAGATGGAATTCAATCAGCTCCAAGAGGAGTTCCTCAAATAGAAGTTACTTTTGATATAGATGCAGATGGTATATTACATGTATCTGCTAAAGATAAAAATACTGGAAAAGAACAAAAAATTATTATTAAATCTTCTTCTGGTTTAAATGATTCAGAAATTAATAAAATGGTTAAAGATGCGGAAATTAATGCTGAATCTGATCGTAAATTTGAAGAATTAATTCAATCTCGTAATCAAGCTGATCATTTAATTCATACTACTCGTAAACAAATGTTAGAATTAGGTGATAAAATACCTATTAAAGAAAAACAATCTATTGAATTAAGTTTAAATAAATTAGAAAAATTATTAAAAGATGAAAATAAAGAAGATATAGATAAGGGTATTCAAGATTTAATACAATTATCTAGTAATATTAATAAATATAATATTAATAATGAATTTAAAAATAATGATATAAAAGATAATAAAGTAGTTGATGCAGAATGTGAAGAAATAAATAATAAAAAAAATAATAATAAATAATTATATTATGAATTTGTAGGTTTATATAAATGTCAAATAAAAATTATTATGATATTTTAGGTGTTTCTAAACAATCAAATAAAGAAGAAATAAAAAAAGCTTATAAACGTTTAGCTATAAAATATCATCCAGATAGAAATAAAGGTGATAAATTTTTTGAAGAAAAATTTAAAGAAATACAAAAAGCTTATGAGATATTAAGTGATGATAAAAAAAAATCTATGTATGACCAATATGGTCATACTGAGGAAACATATAGTGATTTTTCTTCTGATAATGATTTTAGTGATATATTTGGTGATGTATTTGGAGATATTTTTGGTTCTAAAAAAAGTAATTCTAAGTATAATGATAAAAATATTGGTTCTGATGTATTATGTGAAATAAATATTACTTTAGAAGAAGTAATGAAAGGAGTTTATAAAAAAATAAAAATTAATTTATTACAAAAATGTAGTATTTGTAATGGAAATGGATGTAAACCTGGAACTAATCGTAAAATTTGTAATACTTGCAATGGTAATGGTAATATATATATAAAACAAGGTTTTTTTACTATTCAACAAACATGTCCGGATTGTAGTGGTAGTTGTTATATAATTAATGATGTTTGTTATATTTGTAGAGGTTCTGGATCTGAAAAAAGATATAAAAATTTTTCTGTTAAAATTCCTTGTGGAATAAATAATGGAGATCGTATACGTATAATAGGAAAAGGTAATTATGGTGGATATAAATTAAAAAATGGAGATTTATATATTAAAGTAAAAATTAAAAAACATTCTATATTTAAAAGATTTAATAATGATTTATATTGCAAAATACCTATAAATTTTTCTATCGCTGCTTTAGGAGGTGATATTGAAATTCCTTATTTAAATAAAAAAATAATATTTAAAATTCCTTCAGAAACGCAAACTGGTAAAATATTTCGTATAAAAAATAAAGGTATTAAGTATTTAAAAAATAATAAATATGGTGATTTATTATGTAAAGTGGTAATTGAAACTCCAATTAATTTAAATAAATTTCAAAAAAAATTATTATATGATTTAGGAGTTACTTTAAAAAAATTTAAAAAAAAAAATAATCCTAAATTTGAAAATTTTTTTAATAATGTTAAAAAATTTTTTAATTCTTTAATTTAAAAATTTAATTATATATTTAATATTTTTTTATTAATTATATTTTTATAAATATTTATTTTAAATATATTTAAATATATAATATTTTAATTTAACATATATTTTGCTTTTGGATATATAATTAAAATTTTTCTTTTTATTATTTTTTTTAATTTATTTTTAAATTGATAATTATTTACTATAATATTTATTTTTTTTGATAAAAATAATATTTTTTTTTTAAATTTTTTAAAACAATTATATTTTATAATTTTAATTTTATTATTAATATTATTATATGTAATAATATTATTAATACTATGATATATATTAATAATAAAATTTTTTTTTATATTTTTTTTTTTTAAATTATTACAAATAATTTTAAAACAATTTAATTTTATTATTTTTATATTTTTATATTTTAATTTAAATATTTGTGCTATATTTAATGCAATTCTTGTACCAATAATACTTCCTGGACCTTTATTTATTATAATATAATTAATTTTTTTAATTTTTATATTATAAAAATTTATTATTTTTTTTATTAATATTAATATATATTGATTTTTTTTTTTATTTATAAATTTATATTTAGTATATATTTTATTATTATATTTTATTGCTACAGAAGATAATTCTGTAGATATTTCTATAGCTAAAATATTTTTATTCATTATTTTTATAATTGATTATATTATTTATTTATAATATATTTTAATAATTTATATATTATTATATAATATAATATATTAAATATGTATTTTTATTATTTTATTTTTAAATAAAATAAATAATTTAAAATTAATTTTTTATAAAAATTATTAATAAAAATTAAAAATTTTTAAATTTATTTAAGAAAATATGTTAAAAAAAAATTATGTTTAAAATTAAAATTATTAAAAATATAAAAAATTATAATTTTTTTAATATTTTTTCTGTTTTTTTTTATTATTATATATATTTTTATATTTATTTAATATATATTAATAAAAAAAATATATATATTATTTTAAAAAAAAAAAATAAAAATAATATTAATATTGATAATAATAATTTTTTTAATAATTATTTTATTAAAAAATATTTTTATATTAATTTATTTAAAAATTTTATTTATTTTAAGCATATTTTTTTTATTAAATTATTTTTTTTTATTATTTTAGGATTTTTTTATTTTTATAATATTTTATAATAATATTATTATTTTTATATATTGAAAATATGAATAAATTAAAAATAAAATCTTTAAAAGGTATGCATGATTATTTTTATAATGATATATATATATTAAATTATATAGAAAAATGTTTTAAAAAAATTATTTTATTGTATTCTTTTAAAGAAATAAGATTTCCAATATTAGAAAATAATTTATTATTTAAAAATTGTTCAAATAATTATTTTGATATTTTTTGCAAAGAGATGTATTCATTTATTGATAAAAATAATATTATATTAAGTTTAAGACCAGAAGGAACTATAGGATGTTTAAGAGCTTATATACAAAATAAATTATATTTGAATAATTTTTTAAATAAATTTTGATATATTGGTCCTATGTTTAGATATGAAAATCCACAAAAAGGACGTTTTAGACAATTTTATCAAATTGGTTTAGAATCTTATGGTAGTTTAAATTTTATTGTAGATATAGAATTATTATTAATAATAAAAAAATTTTTTAAAAAATTAAATATTTATAATTTTTTAATTTTAGAAATTAATACTATTGGTTCTATAAATGATAGAAAAAAATATATTAATTTTATAAAAAAAAAATATGGAAAGTATATAAAAAAAAAATTAAATATAAAAAATAATATTAATTATTTTAAATTAATGGATGAAAATATTTTAAATATATTTAATGATTTTCCAAAATTAAATAAATTTGTTAATAAAAATTCTTTAATTAATTTTGAAAATATATGTGATAAATTAAATTTTTTAAATATAAAATATAAAATAAATTATAATTTAATTCGTGGTATAAATTATTATAATGATTTTGTTTTTGAATGAAAAATAAAATCAAAATATAATAAAATTAATACTGTTTGTGCTGGTGGAAGATATAATTATTTATCAAAATATATATCTAATTTATCAATACCTGCTGTTGGTTGTTCTATAGGTTTAGAAAGATTATATATTTTTATGAAAGAAATAAATAAAGAAAAAAAATATATTAATAAAAATATTGATATATATATTTTAGCTTCATATAATAATAAATCTAGATTATTAGGTTTATTAATAGTAGAAGAAATATTAAATTCTAATTTAAATAAAAATAATATTTTTAATGATCATAAATATTATAATAATTTAAATTCTATAATAAAAAAAATATTAAAATATAATATTCGTATATTAATTATAATAGATAAAAAAGAAATATTTGGTAATTTTATAACTATAAAGGATTTATTTTTTAATAAACAAAAAAAAGTTAATAAATTACATGTAGTTAATACTATAAATAATTTTTTAAAATTTTAATTTTTTTAATTATGTTAAATATAGCTATAATTGGTAGTTTAAATGTTGGTAAAACAAGTTTATTTAATTTATTAACTAATACTAATTTTTCATTTATTAATAAAAATTTATATATTAATAAAAATAAATATTTTAATTTTGATTATAATTATGCTTTTTTAGATAAAAAGTTTTTAATTTTGAATAAAAATATAATATTAATTGATTGTATTAATATAGAGAATTTTATTTTTTTAAAAAATAAAAAAATAATAAAAAATAATTTTTTATTAAATTTAAAAAAAAAATTTTTAAATTTAATTAAAAATGTAAATTTTATTTTTTTTTTAGTTAATTCGAATTTTATTACAGATAAAGATAAATATTTATCTAAATTTTTATTTAAATATAATAAAAAAATTATACTTTTATTAACTAAAAAAGATTTATTAAATAAATTTTTAATAAATTATAATGATATTTATTCTTTAGGTATAAATGATAAATATTATATATCTATATATGATAAAAATAGTATTAATTTTTTTATATATAATTTATTAAATAAAAAAAAAATTATAAATAAAAATATAAATTTTTATATAAAAAATATAAAATTTTGTGTTAATTTAGATAAATTTTATAGTGTTTATAAAAAATATTTTTTAAATAAATTTAAATTAAATATTAAATATAATAATATTATAAAATTTATAATTTTAGGAAAAAATAATGTTGGTAAATCTAGTTTAATGAATTTATTATGTAAAAGTAATAGATCTTTTATTTCTAATAATTTTAATAATACTAAAAATTTTATAATGTCATTATATAATTATAATAAAAATATTTTTTATTTAATTAGTGATTCTCCTGGTTTATGTAAAAAAAAACATTTTTATTATGATATAATTTATTTAGTTAAATTAAAATTTAAAATTATTTTATATGTTATAAATATTAATAATAATATATGTAAATTTGATTTAAATATATTAAATTATTTTTTAAAAAAAGGTAAATATTTAATAGTTTTATTTAATAAATGTGATAATTTAAATTATAATTATTTAAAAAAATATAAAAATTTTTTAATTAAAAAATATGATATTATGAAATATATGGATATATATTTTATATCTTGTTTAAATAATAATTTAGAAATTATTAATAATATATATAAAACTATATATTTAAATTATAAAAATATTTTTTTAAATAATATAACTAATTTAAAAATAAATAATATTTTAAAAATTTTTAATAAAAATAAAAATAGTAATATTTTTAATTTAAGATATGCATTTATATGTAAATATTACCCTTTAATAATTATTATATATGGAAATAAAATTAATTTAATAAATAATTCTTATAAGAAATATTTATTAAATTTTTATATGAAAAAATTAAATTTTAAAGGATTTAAAATATTTTTAAAATTTAAAGAAATATATAATCCTTATAAAAAAAATAAATAAATATTTAATTGACAATCGCTATATTAAAAAATAGAGGAAAGTCCGGACTCCTTAGGATAGAATGCCAGATAATTTCTGGAAAAATATTATTATTTTATGAAAAGTGCAACAGAAAATAACCGCCATTTTTGGTAAGGGTGAAAAAGTATATTAAGAATATACTATATATTATAGTAATATAATATATGTGTAAACTCCATTTGGAGCAAGGCTAAATTTTAAAATAAAATATTTATATATTTATTATATAAAATAATGTAATTATCCATGCATATATTTTATTTTTAATGGTATGCTGCTTGAATTAATAAGTAATTATTAATCTAGATAAATGATTGTCTTATTTTAAATTAAAATAAACAGAATCCGGCTTATAATTAAATATTTATATTATTTTTAAAAGTAATTATATAAAAAAATGTTAAAAATTTTTAATACATTAAATAATAAAAAAGAATTTTTTATTAAAAGTAATAAAAATATTAATTTATATGTTTGTGGTGTTACAATATCTAATTATTGTCATATAGGTCATGCTAGAACTTTTTATTTTTTTGATATTTTAATAAAATATTTAGAATATTTAAAATATAAATGTAATTATATTAGAAATATAACAGATATTGATGATAAAATAATTTTTAATTCTAATAAATATAATATTTCTATTAAAAATTTATCTGATTTAATGATTTTTAATATGAATAAAGATTTTAATAAATTAAATTTTAAAAAACCTAATTTTGAACCTAAAACAAGTAATCATATAAATTTAATAATTTTTTTTATAAAAAAATTAATTAAATTTAATTATGCTTATATATCTTATAATGGTGATATTTTATTTAATATAAAATTAATTAAAAATTATGGTAATAATATAATAAAAAATAAAAATTTAAATAATTTTAAATCTAATTTTGTATTATGAAAATTAAATATTAATTCTAAAATTAAAAATTTTGGTTGAGAATCCCCATGAGGGGTAGGTAGACCTGGTTGACATATAGAATGTTCTATTATGAGTTATAAATATTTAAAAAATATTGATATACATGGAGGTGGTTTAGATTTAATTTTTCCTCATCATGAAAATGAATTTATTTTATCTAAATGTTTATTTAAAAATAAATATTTGGTTAAAAATTGAATACATACTGGTATGGTTATAAATGATTATGGTAAATTATCTAAATCAAAAAATAATTATTTTATAATAAAAGATTTATTAAAAATTTATCACCCTGATATAATTAAATTTTTTCTTATGTCTACTCATTATAGAAAAAATTTAAATTTTAATTTAAAATATTTAGATAAAGCTGAATTATCTATAAAAAAAATATATTTTTGTTTAAGAGATTTAAATTTAAATATATCTTTATCTAATAAAGATAAAAATTATTTAAAGAAATTTGATTATTATTTTTATTTATATATGAATGATGATTTTAATATACCTAAAATATATTCTTTATTTTTTAATATGGTTAATAAAATTAATATTTTAAAATATAATGGTAATTATATTTTAGCTAGTAAAATTGGTAAAAAAATGAAATATTTTGCTAATTTTTTTGGTTTATTAAATGAAAATAATATAAATTATTTTTTAAATAAAAATAGAAATAAAATTGTTTATATAAATAAAATAAATAAATTTATTAATTTACGTAATAAAGCTCGTTTATTAAAAAAATGAAAAATAGCAGATTGAATAAGAAAAAAATTATTAAAAAATAATATATCTATACAAGATAAAAATTATAATAGTTATTGATATTTTAATTAATTTAAATATATTTTATATTTATAAATTATAATATATATATTATATATATATTAAAAATATTAATTTGATTTATATAAATTATATTAATATAATTATTTTATATTAAAACGCTCTTAGCTCAGTGGATAGAGCAACAGCCTTCTAAGCTGTAGGTCACAGGTTCAAATCCTGTAGAGCGTGTTTTATTTAATATATATATTTTTAAAATATTTATTTTTAAAAGATATATTTAAAACTTCTTTTATATTTTTTAAACAATAAATTTTAATTTTATTTTTTATATTTTTTGGAATTTCTTTTAAATCTTTTTTATTATTATATGGTATTATTATTTTTTTTATTCCTGTTTTGAAAGCTGCTAATATTTTTTCTTTTAAACCTCCAATAGAAATTATTTTTCCATGTAAAGTTAATTCTCCTGTCATAGCTATATTTTTTTTTATATAGTTATTAGTTAACATAGATATAATAGATGTACAAATAGTTATTCCAGCACTAGGTCCATCTTTTGGTATAGATCCTTCTGGAATATGTATATGTATATCTTTTTTATTATAAAAATATTTTTTTATTTTTAATTCTTTATATAAAGATCTAACAACTGTTAAAGCTATTTTTATAGATTCTTTCATTATTTTTCCAAGAGACCCTGTATATATTAATTTTCCTTTACCTGGAACAGATAATGTTTCTATTATTAATATTTCACCTCCTGTTTCAGTTCAAGCTAAACCTATTGCTTGCCCTATTTGTTTATAACTATATATTTTTTCATGTTTAAATTTTTTATTTCCTAAATATTTTTTTATATTTTTATTATTTATTTTTATTTTTTTATATTTTTTATTAATTGTAATTTTTTTTACTGATTTTCTACATATTTTAGATATTTCTCTTTCTAAAGCTCTTACTCCTGGTTCTTTAGTGTAATTTCTTATTATATTTATAATAATATTATAATTTATTTTTAATTCTTTTTTTTTTAAAAAATTATTTTTTATTTGTTTTGGTATTAAATAATTTTTTGCTATATTTATTTTTTCATTTTCAGTATATCCATTTAATTTTATTATTTCCATTCTATCTAATAAAGGTATAGATATATTTTTTATTGAATTAGCTGTTGCAATAAACATTATTTTTGAAAGATCATAATCTAATTCTATATAATTATCATTAAAATAAATATTTTGTTCAGGATCTAATACTTCTAATAATGCAGATGATGGATCTCCTCTTGTATTTAAAGATATTTTATCAATTTCATCTAATAAAAATAAAGGATTTATTACTTTTGATTTTATTATTTTTTGTATAATTTTTCCTGGCATTGATCCAATATATGTTTTTCTATGTCCTCTTATTTCTGCTTCATCTTTAACCCCTCCTAAAGACATTTTAATATATTTTCTTCCAGTTGCTTTTGCTATAGATTTTCCTAAAGAAGTTTTACCAACACCAGGTGGTCCTACAAAACATAATATAGGTCCTTTTAATTTATTAGATCTATTTTGTACAGCTAAATATTCTAATATTCTTTCTTTTATATCTTTTAATCCAAAATGATCTTTATTTAATATTTTTTTTGCTTTATTTATATTTTTTTTTATTTTAGTTTTTTTGTATCATGGTATTTTTATAATTCAATCTATATAATTTTTTATTATTGTTGTTTCTGCTGATAATGAAGATATATTTTTTAATTTTTTTAATTCATATTTTATTTTTTTTTTTACTTCTTTAGGAATTTTTGATAATTTTATTTTTTTTTTTATTAAATTATATTCATTTAAATTTTTATTTATATGTTCTAATTCTTTTTGTATAGCTTTTATTTTTTCATTTAAATAATATTCTTTTTGATTTTTTTTTATTTGTTTTTTTATTCTATTTTTTATATTTTTTTCTATTTTTAAAAATTCTATTTCTGATTGAATCATTAATAATATATATTTTAATCTTTTTTCTATATCAATTAATTCTAATATATGTTGTTTATTTTTTAATTTTATAGGTAAATGTGTTGCTATTGTATCAGCAAATTTTTCTATATCTTTTATATTATTTAATGAATTTAATATTTCTATAGGTATTTTTGTATTTAATTCTATATAATATTCAAATTGATTTATTATTGTTTTAAATAGAATATTTTTTTTTTTAATATTTATTTTTTTTTTTTTTATTTTTTTTGTTATTGCTGTAAAATATTTTCCTTTATCTATTATTTTTAATATTTTAATTCTTTGTATTCCTTCAACTAATATTTTAATTGTACCATCAGGTAATTTTAATGTTTGTAGTATAGATGATAATGTTCCTATTTTATATAAATCTTTTATATTAGGATTATTATTTAAAGGATTTTTTTGAGTTACTAATATAATTTTTTTATTTTGTTTAATAGATAAATTTAAACAAAAAATAGATTTTTTTCTTCCTATAAATAAAGGTATAATTACATTTGGATATACTACTATATTTCTTAATGGTAAAATTAGGATCTCAATATTTTTTTGAGATCTTTTTAAATCCATATTTATTCTCCTTTATTGTTTAATATAATTTTAGGTTTTTGATTTTTTTTTATTGTATTTTTTTTTATAATTATTTTTTTTATATTTTTTTTAGATGGAGAAATATACATAATTTCATTTAAAGTTTTTTCTATTATATTTTTTAATCCTCTAGCACCTGTATTTTTTTTAATTGTTTTTTTTACTATTTCTTTTAAAGATTTTTTTGTAAATGATAATTTTATATTTTCTAATTTAAATAAATATTTATAATATTTAATTATAGAATTTTTTGGTTTAATTAATATTTTATATAAAGAATTTTTATCTAATTTATTTAATTTTATTATTATTGGTAATCTTCCTATAAATTCTGGTATTAATCCATATTTAATTAAATCTTCTGTTTCTATTTCTTTATTTTTTTTAATATTATTTAAATTAGTATTAAAACCAAAATTATTATTATTTAATTTTTTATTGATAATTTCATTTATTCCATTAAATGTACCACTACATATAAATAATATATTTTTTGTATTTATTGGTATATAATTATCTTGTGGATGTTTTCTACCACCTTTTGGAGGTATATAAGTTATACTACCTTCTATAATTTTTAATAATGATTGTTGTACACCTTCTCCTGATACATCTCTAGTTATAGAAATATTTTGTGTTTTTTTAGCAATTTTATCAATTTCATCTATAAAAATTATTCCATTTTCTGTTTTTTTTATATTAAAATTACATTTTTGTAATAAATTATATATAATATTTTCTACATCTTCTCCTACATATCCTGCTTCTGTAAATCTTGTAGCATCTGTTATAGATATAGGTATATTAAATTCTTTTTCTATAATTTCAGCTAATAATGTTTTTCCACTTCCTGTTGGTCCTATTAATAATATATTTGATTTATTTCAAATATATTTATTTTTATTTTTATTATTAATTATTTTATAATGATTATATATTGTTGTTGATATAATTTTTTTTGCTTCATTTTGATTAATAATAAATTTATCTAATATATTTTTTATACATTTAGGTTTATATTTATTTGTATTAAAATAAATATATTTTTTTTTATTATTTTTTTTAAGTGAATTATACATATATATATATATATATTTATTTAATATTTTATATTAATTTAAATTTATTAATATAATTATATTTATATTAATTTTATATATTTTATTAATTTTTTTTATTATTAGTTATTATTTTATCTATTATTCCATATTTAATTGCTTCTTTTGGAGATAAAAATTTATCTCTTTCAGTATCTTTTTTTATTTTATTATATTTTTGACCAGTATTATTACATAATAAATTTATAATTTTTTTTTTAATTTTAATTATTTCTTTAGCTTGTATTTTTATATCTGTTACTTGTCCTTTAAATCCTCCTAAAGGTTGATGAATCATAATTCTTGAATTAGGTAAACTAAATCTTTTATTTTTTTCTCCTGAGGATAATAATATTGCTGCCATTGAACAGGCTTGTCCTATACATATAGTATTTACTTTTGGTTGTATAAATTTCATTGTATCATATATACACATCCCTGAAGTTATAATCCCTCCAGGAGAATTTATATACATATATATGTCTTTTTTTTTATTTTTTGATTCTAAAAATAAAAGTTGTGTAATTATTATATTTGATATTTGATCTTCTATATATCCTGTTAAAAATATTATTCTATTATCTAATAATTTTGAATACATATTGTATAAATTTCTATTTTGGTTAAATATATTTTTATTTATATTATATAAATACATAAAAGTTATTTTATTTTATTGATATAGATTAATATATTATATATATAATTTATACATATAATATATATTATTTTTTTATTTTTTTTATAATATTATCTAATATTTTATTTATTAATTTATAACTATTATAAGCTCCAAATTTTTTTGCTAATAATATACTTTCATTTATTATTATTTTATAAGGTAAAATTTTATTTATTTTTATTTCATATATAGATATATATAATATAGAATATTCTATATTTCCTATATATTTTGTAGAATTATATATATATTTTTTTATTATTAAATTAATATATTTATAATTTTTTTCTATTCCTATTAAAATTTTTAATAAATAAATAATATCTATATTATTTAATATATTTTTTTTAATTATTTTGAATTCTTTTATTTTATATTTTATATTTTTATTATTTTTAAATATTTTTCATGAATATATGATTTGTAATGCTAATTCTCTTGTTTTAATATTAATATATATATTTTTTTTTTGCATTATTTATTATTTCTAAAAATTATTCTTCCTTTTTTTATATCATAAGGGCTTATTTCTACTGTTACTTTATCTCCTTTTAGGATTCTAATATAATTTTTTCTCATTTTTCCTGATATATGAGCTATTATTTTATAACCATTATCTAATTTAACTTTAAATGTTGTATTTGGTAATGTTTCTATAACTATACCATTTAATTCTATATTTTTTTCTTTTATCATATATATTTTATTTTTTCATTTTTTTTAAATATTTTTCAATATCTATAGCTGCAATACAACCTGATGATGAAGCTATAATAGCTTGTTTATATTGATTACTAATTATATCACCTGCTGCAAATATTCCTTTTATATTTGTCATAGATATATATTTTTTATTATTTAATATAATATATCCATTTTTATCTAAATTTAATTTTTTTTTTAAAAATTTTATATTTGGTTTATTACCTATTAATATAAATAATCCATTAGTTTTTAAAAATTTAATTTTTTTATTAATTGTAGATTTTATAGAAATTTTTTTTAAAATATTTTTTTTTGTATATATTTTTTTTATTTTATAATTATTATAAAAATTTATTTTTTTTTTTTTTATTTTATTATATATATTTTTTATTAAAATTTTTTCACCTTTTAGTTTTTTTTTTCTATATATAAAATTTATTTTTTTTGATATTTTATATAAAAATAATAATGCTTCTATTGAAGAATTACCTCCTCCTATAATTGTAACTATTTTATTTTTATATAAAAAACCATCACATAAAAAGCAATTTGATATTATTTTTCCATATAATTTTTTTTCATTTTTTATTCCTATTTTTTTTGGTAATGTTCCTGTAGCTATAATTATAGTTAATGAATAAAAAATATTATTTTTACCTATTAGTTTGAAATATTTTTTTTTATTTATTATGTTTATAATTTCATCTTTTATTATTTTGGTTTTAAATTTTAAAGTTTGTTTTTTCATGTTTGATATTAATTTTAAACCACTAATTCCATTTTTTTCTCCTGGTCAATTTTCTATTTTATATGATTTTGTTAATTGACTTTTTTTATTTAATCCAGTAATTAATAATGGTTTTAAATTTAATCTTGATGCATATATAGATGCTGTATATCCTGCTGGTCCAGATCCTATAATTATAATTTTTTTAATTTTTTTCATAATTTTTTATATTTATTTTTTAAATTAATATATATTAATATAATAAAATTTATTATATAATTATTTATTATATTATAAATTTATTATTAACTTATAAAAATTATATTATGTTAAATATAAAATTATTATTAAATAATATTTCTTATTTTATAAAAAAAATTAAAATTCGTACAAATAATTTTGATATAAAAAAATTATTAAATATTTATTTTATTTATAAAAAAATATTAAATGAAATAGAATTTATGCAAAATAAACGTAAATATTTTTCTAAAAAATTTTTTTTATATAAAAATAAAATTAATGATTTAATTTATTTGAAATATTTTATTAAATTAATAAAATTTAATATTTTTTTTAAAAAAAAAAAAATTAAAAAAATAAAATTTAATTTAAATAATATTATATCTTATATACCTAATATTATAGATGATAGTGTACCAATAGGTAATAATGAAAAATTTAATAAAATTATATATGAATGAGGAAAAAAAAAAATATATAATTTTAAAGTTATGGATCATATAACTTTTGGTAAATTAAATAATAGTATAGATATAGAAACTTCTAGTATTATAAGTGGTTCATCTTTTAGTATTATTAAAAATGATATTTGTATGTTATATAGATCTATATCTCAATTTATGTTAGATACACATGTTTTTTTAAATAAATATTCTGAAATTTATGTTCCTTATATTGTAAAAGATATATGTTTATATGGAACAGGACAATTACCAAAATTTAAAAATGATATATTTTATGTAATTAATAAAAATAAAAATAATAAATTATGTTTAATTCCTACAGGTGAAGTTTCTATAGTTAATTTATTTAAAAATAAAATTTTATATGATAAAGATTTACCTATTAAATTAGTTACTTGTACTCCATGTTTTAGATATGAATCTAAATCTTATGGTAAAAATAATAGAGGTTTAATTAGATTAAATCAATTTGATAAGGTTGAATTAATACAAATAGTTAAATCTAATTTTTCATATTCATGTTTAGATGAGTTAACATTTGATGCTGAAAAAATATTAAAAATGTTAAAATTACCTTATAGAAAAATATTATTATGTAGTAATTATATGAGTTTTAGTTCTTCTAAAACTTATGATTTAGAAATTTGATCTCCTATAAATGATTCTTATATAGAAGTTTCTTCTTGTTCTAATACTTTAGATTTTCAATCAAGACGTATAAATTTACGTTATAAAAATGTTAAAAATAAAAAGAAAGAATTTTTACATATATTAAATGGATCTGGTTTAGCTGTAGGTAGAGTTTTAATAGCTATTATTGAAAATTGTCAAATTGATAGTGGTTTAATTAAAATACCTAAAGTTTTACGTAAATATATGAATAATAAAAAATATATTAGTTATTTAGATAAAAATTAATATGTTAAATATACATAAATTTTCTGTAGCACCTATGTTAGGTTATACTAATAAATATTGTCGTTATTTTTATAGTTTATTAAATAATAATATAAAATTATATACTGGTATGATACATAGTTCTTCTTTTTTAAATAGATATAATAAAAATATGTTATCATACAATGATATATATAGTAATATTGTAGTTATACAATTTATAAGTAATAATCCTAAAGATTTATATTTATGTTCAAAAATAGTTAAAAAATTAAATTTTTCTGAAATAAATTTTAATATTGGTTGTCCTTCTTTAAATTGTAAAAAAAATAAATTAGGTTTTTTTTTATATAAAGATGTTAATAAAATTATAGATTGTTTAAATTCTATAAAATATGGTTCATTAGATATAATTTTATCTATTAAATTGCGTATTAATTTTATATATTCTTATCAAAAATTTTTAAATTTTATTTATAAAATTTATATTAATACAGATTGTAAAATTTTTATTATTCATGCTAGAGGTGTTATAAAAAATAATTTTTCTACAAAATTAAATTTAAAATATCCATATTTAAATTATAAATTAATTTATAAAATAAAAAAAGAATTACCTAATTTAAAAATAATTATTAATGGTAATATTAATAATATTAAAAGTATTATTAATCATTTAAAATATGTCGATGGTGTAATGATAGGAAGATATATATATAAAAATCCATTATTTTTATTAGATATTTATGATTATTTTAAAAATAAAAAAAAATATTTTAAAAAAAATAAATTATTTATTTTTGAAAAAAAAATTAATTTTAAAATAAGAAAAGTATTATATTTTATATATAAATATATAAAAAAAAATATTATATTAAATAATTTTCATCCTATTTATATTATAAAACATGTATCTAATATATTTTATAAAATTAAAAATTCTTCAAAATTTCGTTTAAATATGATTAATTCTGCATATTTATTTAAAAATTTTTTAAATTATTTAGATTTTGAAAATTTTATTATTAATAATTAAATTTTATTAATTTTATTTATTAATTTTTTACTACATTTAAAATAAATTATATTAATATTTTTTTTTAAAAATATATTATTTTTTATTATTTTTTTTTTATAAGAGTTAAAAAATCCAAAATTTTTTATTTTTATTTTTTTATTTTTTGATAATATTTTTTCAATAAAATTAATTAAATTATCTATAATTAATTTAATTTTTTTTTTTGATATTATTTTATTTTTTGTATAAATTTTTTTTATTAAAAAATATGTATTTATCATATTATTTATTTTTTGCTATTTTAAAAGCTTCTACCATACTATTAAATAAATTATTTTTATTTTTTTTATTTTTATATTTTTTTTTAATATATATTTTTAAATTTATTAATCTTTTTTTATTATCTATATTTATAATTTTTGTATTTATAAAATCATTTATTTTAACTTTTTTTAAAATATTTTTATATTTTTTATTTTTTTTATTATTAATATCTATTTGTCCTTTTATTTTATCTTTAAATTTTACATATATAATATTATTTTTTATATTTATAATTTTTGATTTTATATTATTATTTTTTTTATTTATTTTTAAATATTTTATAAAAGGATCTTTTTTTAATTGTTTTATACCTAAAGATATTCTTTCTTTTTTTATATCTATTTTTAATAATGAAGTAATTATTTTTTCACCTTTTTTATATATTTTTTTTAAATTATTATTTTTTTTTATTCAAGATATATCTGATATATGTATTAAACCATCTATATTATTTTTTAATTTTATAAATATACCAAAATCAGTAATAGATTTTATTATACCTTTTATTTTATTTCCTATTTTATATTTTTTTGAAAATTCAATTCATGGATTAGGATAACATTGTTTTATACCTAATGAAATTCTTCTTTTTTCTTTATTAATATTTAATATAATTGCTTTAGTTTTTTTTCCTATTTTAAATATTTTAAAAGGATTTATATTTTTATTTTTTCAATCTATTTCTGAAATGTGAACTAATCCTTCTATTCCTTCTTTTATTTCTATAAAACAACCATAATCAGTTATATTTGTTATTTTACCAGTTATTTTTTTATTAATTTTATATTTTTTATTTATTGAAGATCATGGATCTTTACTTAATTGTTTTAATCCTAAAGATATTCTTGTTTTTTTTTTATCAAATTTAATTACTTTTAATTTTATTTTTTCACCTATATTTACTATTTCATTTGGATGTTTTATTCTTTTTCATGACATATCTGTTATATGTAATAATCCATCTAATCCTCCTAAATCTATAAATGCTCCATAGTTAGTTAAATTTTTTACTATTCCATATAAATAAATCCCTTCATATATATTTTTTAATAATTTTTTTTTTTCATAATTATTTTCATTTAAAATAACAGCTTTTCTTGATAAAACAATATTATTTTTTTTTTTATCTAATTTTATTATTTTAAATTTTAATTTTTTTCCTTCTATTTTTGATAAATTTTTTATTGGTTTAATATCTATTAATGAACCTGGTAAAAAAGCTTTTATTCCTTCTATATTTACAGTTAATCCACCTTTTACTTTTCCATTAATAATTCCTTTAATATTAGATGATTTTTTATATGATTTTTCTATATTTAATCATGTTTCATATTTTTTAGCTTTATCTCTTGAAAGTATTGTTTCTCCTCATTCTCCAGCTATATTATCTATTGAAACATCTACTATATCATTAATATTTATATTTAATTTTCCATTAATATCTTTAAATTGTTCTATTGGAATATAAGATTCTGATTTTAAACCTGCATCTATAATTACTATATTATTTTTAATATTTATTATTTTTCCTTTTATAATAGAACCATATTTTATATTTTTTTTTTTAATTGATTTTTTAAATAATTTACTAAATAATTTATTCATATTTTATTTTTATATATATATATTTAAAATGTTAAGTCATCAAAATCTATAGGTAAATCTTCATCTTTATTATTTTTATTTATTTCTTCTTTATTTATATTTTTATTATTATTTTTTTTTCCTAACATTTTCATTGTTCCTTTAGAATTTACTATTATTTCTGTTGTATATCTTTCGTATCCATTTTTATCTTTTCATTTTCTTGTTTGTAAAGAACCTTCTATATATATTTGTGATCCTTTATTTAAATATTTTGAAGCTATTTCTGCTAATTTACCAAATAATATTATTTTATGTCATTGTGTATTTTCTTTATTTTCACCTGTTTTTTTATCTTTTCATATATCTGATGTAGCTATATTTAAATTAGTAACTTTATTTCCATTAGATGTATATCTTATTTCTGGTTTTTGACCTAAATTACCTATTAAAATTACTTTATTTATACCTTTATTTATCATTTTTATTTTTTTAGTTTTTTTATTCGTTTATTTATTATTTTAAATTTATATTTAGAGTTAATATTTATTATAATGTATATATTTATAAAAATATATATATTTAATTATTTTATCTTATATTATTTAAATTTAATAATTCATATTTATTTGATGTATAATTATCAAATTTAGATATTTTTTCGTTGAATATTAAATTAATTTTTCCAGTAGGACCATTACGTTGTTTTCCTATTATTAATTCAGCAATTCCTTTCATTTTTGAATTATTATTATATAATTCATCTCTATATATAAACATAATTAAATCAGCATCTTGTTCAAGTGATCCTGATTCTCTAAGATCTGAATTTAATGGTCTTTTATTTACTCTTTGTTCTGATAATCTATTTAATTGAGATAAAGCTATTATAGGAATTTTTAATTCTTTAGCTAATATTTTAAGTGATCTTGAAATATCTGCTATTTCTGAAGCTCTATTTTCTAAATATGATGATGATTTCATTAATTGTAAATAATCTATCATAATTAAACTTAATCCTTTATTTTTTTTATATATTTTTCTAGTTTTTAATTTTATTTCATTAGGAGTAATTAAAGATGAATCGTCTATAAATATATTTTTTTTTTTTTTAAGTATATTTATTATATTTGATATTTTAATTCATTCTTTATAATTTAAGTTACCAGTTTTTATTTTATTTTGTTCTATTCTTGATAATGAAGATATCATTTTTATTATTATTTGTTCTGATGACATTTCTAAACTAAAAATTAATACAGGTTTATTTTGAGACATAGAAATATTTTCACATAAATTTATTGCAAATGTTGTTTTACCCATTGATGGTCTTCCTGCTATAATTATTAAATCTGATTTTTGTAATCCAAAAGTTTTTTTATTTAAATCTATATATCCTGTATCTATACCTGTTATATTAAAATTTGGATTTTTATATAATTTTTTAATTTTTTTTTTAGTTTTTTTTAAAATTATATTAATATTTTTAGGATTATTATTTTTATTTGTATTTTCTTTTATAATTTTTGATATTTTTGATTCTGCTATATTTATTATATCTTCACTATTTTTTCCATCTGGATTATAACTATTTAATATTATTTCGTTACCTATATTTATAATTTTTCTTATATTTGATTTTTCTTTTATAATTTCTGCATAATAATCAATATTTGTTAGATTATTAATATTTTGTGAAATTTCTACTAAATAATTAAATCCTCCTATTATTTCTAATTTTTTATTTTTTTCTAAAGATTCTGATAAACTAATTAAATCTATTGGTTTATTTGATATTAATAATTTATTTATTTCATTAAATATTATTTGATGTGATTTATAAAAAAAATCTTTTTTATTTATAATTTTATATATATTTTCTCATTTATTATTGTTTAAAATTATTCCTCCTAGTAATGATTGTTCTGATTCAATAGAATATGGTTGTATATTAATTTTTTTATTTAAATTTTTATAATTTATAATATTTTTATTTTTCATGTTAATATGTATGATTTATTTTTTAATAAATAAATAATATTTATTATTTTGTGTATATTTTTTTTTATATATTTTTCATGAATATGGTATATTTATATTATTATTTTTTTTATTTGTTTCTATATATATAATACTATTTTTTTTAATTAAATTATTTTTTTCAATTAAATTTATACATTTATTTAATATTTTATACATATTATATGGAGGATCTATAAAAATTATATCAAATATTATATTATTTTTTTTTTTTAATCAAATTAATGTATTTATATTAATTATTTTATAATTTTTATTATTTATTTTTTTTAAATTTTTTTTTATATTTTTATATATTTTATAATTTTTTTCTAAAATAATTACAAATTTTGCGTTATTTGATAAAGATTCTATGCTTAATATTCCACTTCCTGAAAAACAATCTAAACATATTTTATTTTTTATATATTTATTTATTCAATTAAATAATGTTTTTCTAATATTTACTAAAGTAGGTTTTAATAATTTATTATTTATAGTATTTATATGAATATTTTTTAATATACCTGAAGTTATTTTAATATATTTTTTTTTCATATTTTTATAAATTATATAGAATTTATTAAATTATTTATTTTTTATATTTAATAAATATATTTTAAAATTTATTTTTATATATATAAATTTTGTATTATTATGTATTTATATGATTAATAATATTGTTAATTCTAAATTATATAATATTAATAATTTAGATTATTATATATGTATGGTTAATTCTTTACCTATTTTGTCTTTAAAAAAAGAACATAAATTAATTACTAGATTTTATTATTATGGTGATTTAGAATCAATAAAAGAATTAATTTTATTAAATTTACGTTTTGTTATATATATAACTAAAAATTATTTAGGTTATGGATTATCTCAATTAGATTTAATTCAAGAAGGAAATATTGGATTAATGAAATCTATAAATAAATTTAATCCATTTTTTGGTGTTAGATTAATATCTTTTGCTGTTTATTGAATTAAAGCAGAAATATATAATTATATATTAAAAAATTGAAAAATTGTTAAAATTGCTACTACTAAGTCTCAACGTAAATTATTTTTTAATTTAAGAAAAATTAAAAAAAAAATTGGATGATTTAATAATAAAGAAATACATTTTATTTCAAAGAAATTAAATGTAAATAAAAAAGATATAATTGAAATGGAATTTAGAATGTTTAATAAAGATTTAAAAATAGATTTTTACAATGATAATTTATTAAATAAAAAAAATTTTTATTTAAATATTTTAAAAGATAAAAATTCTAATTTTGCTAATAATATAGAATTATATAATTGAAATAAATATATATATAAAAAATTAAGATTAGCTTTAAATTTATTAGATGATAGAAGTAAATATATAATTATTTCTAGATGATTAAATAATAAAAAAAGAAAAACATTAAAAAATTTAGCTAAATATTATTCAGTTTCCGCTGAAAGAATTCGTCAAATAGAAAAAAATGCTATGAAAAAAATGAGAAATTTTTTAAAAAAGAAAATAATTTAAGTTTATTTTATTAATAATTTATATTTATAGGTTTTTTGTGACTACTATATTAAGTGTTAGAAGAAAAAATTTAGTTGTTATGGGTGGAGATGGTCAAGCTACTTTTGGTGATACAATTATGAAAAGTAATGTAAAAAAAGTTCGTAAATTATATTCGAATAAAATTATTGCTGGTTTTGCTGGTGGTACAGCTGATGCTTTTACATTATTTGAATGTTTTGAAAAAAAATTAGAAATATATCAAGGTAATGTAATGAAATCAGCTGTTGAATTAGCTAAAGATTGAAGAATAGATAGAAATTTAAGAAGATTAGAAGCATTATTAGCTATTGTTGATATTAAATATTCTTTAATAATAACTGGTAATGGTGATATTATTCAACCTGAAAATGATTTAATTGCTATTGGTAGTGGAGGATCTTATGCTATTGCTTCTGCTAGATCTTTATTAGAAAATACTAATTTAAATGCTCGTTGTATAGTTGAAAAATCTTTATTTATTTCAGCCGATATATGTTTATATACTAATCATTATTTTACTATAGAAGAATTATATTATTAATATTATATAAGGTTTATATTATGTATAATGAAATGACTCCTAAAGAAATTGTAAATGAATTAAATAAATTTATTATTGGTCAGGATAATGCTAAAAAAGCTGTTGCAATTGCTTTAAGAAATAGATGACGTAGAATGCAATTAAGTGAAGAATTTCGTAATGAAATTACTCCTAAAAATATTTTAATGATAGGTCCTACTGGTGTGGGTAAAACTGAGATAGCTCGTAGATTAGCTAAATTAAGTAATTCTCCTTTTATTAAAGTTGAAGCGACTAAATTTACTGAAGTTGGTTATGTTGGTAAAGAAGTAGATTCTATTATTAGAGATTTAGTAGATTATGCAGTAAAAATGATAAAAAATCAAATTATAAAAATAAATATATTAAAAGCTAAAAAGTTAGCTGAAAAACGTATATTAAATATTTTAATTGAAAATTTAAATAAAAATAATAAAAAGTATATAATTAAAAAAGATTCTATATTATATAAATTACGTAATGGAGAATTAGATAATAAAATTATTGATATAAATATTAATGTACCTTCTTTAGGTATAGAAATAATGTCTCCTCCAGGTATGGAGGAAATGACTAATCAATTACAATCTATTTTTAGAAATTTAAGTAATAAAAAAAAAAAAATTCGTAAATTAAAAATTAAAGATGCTATTAATTTTCTTATAGAAGAAGAATCATCAAAATTAATTAATTTTGATGATATTAAACGTAAAGCTATAAATTTAGTTGAACAACAAGGAATTGTTTTTATTGATGAAATAGATAAAGTTTGTAAAAGAGGTGAAATTAGTGATTCTGGTGTATCAAGAGAAGGTGTTCAAAGAGATTTATTACCTTTAGTAGAAGGTTGTACTATATCTACTAAATATGGTGTTGTTAAAACTGATTATATATTATTTATAGCTTCAGGAGCTTTTCAATTTTGTAGTCCTTCTGATTTAATTCCTGAATTACAAGGTAGATTACCTATTAAAGTAAAATTGAATGCTTTAACTACAAAAGATTTTGAAAGAATTTTAGTTGAACCTAATATTTCTATTACTTCTCAATATAAAAGTTTATTAAAAGTAGAAGGTATAAAAATAAATTTTACAAATGATGGTATAAAATGTTTAGCTGATATTTCATGAAAAATTAATGAAAATACAGATAATATAGGTGCAAGAAGATTACATACAGTTTTAGAAAAATTAATGGAAGATATATCTTTTAATATTAATGATTATAAAAATAAATCAATTTTAATAGATTCTAAATATGTGAAATTAAAATTAAATAATTTAATTATTAATCAAGATTTAAGTAAATATATATTATAATAGTATATATAATTGTAATATTTTATTTATTTTTTATTATATATTTGTTAAAATATAAATGTAATTTTTATATGAAATTAAAAAAATGAAATAGAAATATAGCTATTAATATAGCTTTAAAAGAAGGTATTATATTAAATATATATTATTGAAGAATAATTTTTTATTATAGGTTATTTTTTTTTAAAAATAATATTATTCCTAATATAAGAAATTTGTTAAATTTTTTAAATAAAAAGTATAAATGTAATTATGATAGTTTTTATTTATTTAAATTATTTCCTAAAGGTTTTATAAAACAAATAACTAAAATTACTTGTTTACCAGATAATGTACAATGTTTTTAATAAATATTTAAATTAAATATATGAAAAAAAAAATACATCCTTTAATTTTTCCATTAAAAATAATTTGTTCATGTAATAATATAATTAATATTTTTTCTACTTTAAAAAAAAATTTTTTTATAGATGTATGTTATAAATGTCATTCTTATTATACAGGAAAACAAAAAATTTCTTTTTCTAAAGGAAGAATAAAAAATTTAAAAAAAAGATTTAAAAATATTAATTTTTTATTTTAAATAATAATATTTTAATTAATTTTTAAATATTATTAAATATATTTATTTTATTTTTTTTAATATATGAAATATAAATCTGCTTTTTTAAATAATATTTGTAATTTTTTAAATATTAAAGAAGATGGTATTTATATAGATTGTACTTTTGGATGTGGATATCATTCTTTAAAAATATTAAGTTTTTTAAATAAAAAAGGTAAATTATATTCTTTTGATTGTGATCCTATTTCTATAAATATAGGAAGAAAAAAAATTAAAGATAATCGTTTAATTTTAATAAATGATAATTTTTATAATTTAAAAAATTATATTAATTATTTTAATTTAAATAAAAAAATTAATGGTATTATTTTTGATTTAGGATTATCTTCTATACAATTAGATGATCCTTTTAGAGGTTTTTCTTTTTTAAAAAATGGACCTTTAGATATGCGTATGAATCAAAAATTAGGTTTTCCATTAAAAGAATGGATTAATAAAGCTAGTGAAAAAAATATTTATAATATTATTAAAAAATATGGACAAGATTATAATTCTAAAAAAATAGCAAAAAATATATTTTTGTATTGTAAAAATAATACTTTAAATTATACAAATGATTTATCTAATATAATAAAATATTCTGTAAAATATAAAGATTATAAAAGTAAAGCAAGAGTATTTCAGTCTTTTAGAATATTTATTAATAATGAACTTAATATTTTAAAAAATAGTTTATATAATTGTTATAAATATTTATGTAAAAAAGGTAGGTTATTAATAATTAGTTTTCATTCATTAGAACATAAAATTATAAAAAAGTTTATTAAAGAAAAATCTGATAGTAATTATTTATTATTAGATAATATTCCTTTAACTATTAAACAAATAAATAATTTTAATCCTCCTGAATTATTATATTTAGGTAAATTTAAACCTTCAAATAAAGATATTATTTATAATTCTAGAATAAGAAGTGCAGTATTAAGATTAGTAGAAAAAATTTAAAATTTTAATAAATTATTTATTTAAATATTTATAAAATTAATTAATAATTTTTTATAATAATATATTTAATATTTAATATAATTTATTATAATTAATTTTTTTATATTTAATATTATATTATTGATTTTATAATTATTTATAAATTATTAAATATAATTTTATATATATTTATTTAATTTATTTTTTATTAAAAATTTTTAAATATTATAATAGTAATTTTTTTTATTAAAAATATTTTATTTAAAAAAATAGATTAAATTATTTTTATTAAATATTTTATATTAATTATTTAAATATTATAAATATTTTAATATTATAATATTTTTATATATTTTATATTTAAATAATTTATTTTTTTTAATATTTTATTTTTATTTTTTATTAAATATTTTTTTAAATTATAATTTTTTGTTTTTATATATATTTTTTTTTTAATTATATTTATTATTTTAAAATTTTTATATTTTTTATTAAATAGTTTATTTTTTATTTTATTATTAATTTTTTTTATTAATTTACTTTTTAATATTATTGAAGATAAATTATTTTTTTTTTTAATATTATTTTTTAAAATATTTTTAATTAATATAGGTTTTTTTGTATTCATTATTATTTTTTTTAATTTATTATAATATATGTTATAGTTATTTTAAATATTAATATAAATTTATATTAATTAAATTTATTTTATACAATTATTATATATTATTATGTTTATTAAATTATTTTCATATTTTTTTAATAATAAAATTAAAAAAAAATTTTCTGATTTTTATAAAATTATAGATAAAATTAATAATTTAAAAAAAATATTTTCTAAATATTCTGATAATATTATTAAAAATAATACATATATATATCGTAAAATATTAAAATTAAATAATAATAATGATTATATTTTACCTTATGTATTTACAAATATATATGAATCTATTAAAAGAGTTTTTAATATTAAATTATTTGATGTTCAATTATTAGGAGCTTTATCATTATATAATGGTTATATTATTGAAATGAAAACTGGTGAAGGGAAAACTATTACTTCTACTTTACCTATATATTTTTATTCTTTATTTAATAAAGGTGTTCATGTAATAACTATTAATGATTATTTAGCTAAGAGAGATTGAATAAATAATAGTAAATTATTTAATTTTTTAGGTTTAAGTGTTGGTTTAAATTTATCTAATATGTCTTTAATTGAAAAAAAAAAAGCTTATTTATGTGATATTACTTATGGTACTAGTAGTGAATTTGGATTTGATTATTTACGTGATAATATAGTTTTATCAAAACATGATAAAGTTCAAAGAAAAGAATTATATTATGCTGTTTTAGATGAAATTGATTCTATTTTAATAGATGAATCTAGAATGCCACTTATTATATCTAATAATTTTACTTGTATAAATAATTTATATAAAAATATAAATAAAATTATATTAAATTTTAAACCTTATTATAAAAATTATTCTTTAAATAAAATAAAAAATGAAGATTTTGTAATTGATAAAAAAATAAATCAAATTTATTTTACTGAAAAAGGTATTATTAATTTAGAAAAAATATTAATTAATAATAATATAATTAATAAAAATAAATCATTATATAATACTAAAAATATTAATATTATTAATTATGTTATTTCTTTATTAAAAGCTTATTATATTTATGAAAAAAATATTGATTATATAGTTAAAGATAATAAAATTATTATTATAGATGAAAATACAGGTAGAATGGTTCCTGATAAAAGATGATCAAATGGTTTACATCAAGCATTAGAAATTAAAGAAAATATTAAAGTAAATAATGATGATAGAATATTAGCTTCTATTACTTTTCAAAATTATTTTCGTATTTATAAAAAAATTTCAGGTATGACAGGAACTGCAATTACAGAAGCTTTTGAATTTAATTTAATTTATGGATTAAATACTGTAGTTATTCCTACTAACAAATCTATGATTCGTATTGATTATAATGATCGTATATATTTAACAGAAAAAGAAAAATTTTATTCTATAATAAAAGATATAAAAAAAAGAAATTTAATTGGACAACCAGTATTAGTTGGTACTAAATCTATAAAAAAATCTGAATATTTATCTTATTTATTATATAAAAATGGTATAAAAAATAATGTTTTAAATGCTAAAAATCATATGTTTGAAGCTAATATAATTTCTCAAGCAGGTAAATTAGGCAGTGTAACTATTGCTACTAATATGGCTGGTCGTGGTACTGATATAATATTAGGTGGTAATTTAAATAATAAAATATTAAATTTTAATAATAAAAAAATAAATAAAAATAAAATAAGTAAAATATTAAAAAATTGAAAAAAAGATCATGATTTAATTGTATCATTAGGTGGATTACATGTTATTGGATCTGAAAGATATGAATCTAGAAGATTAGATAATCAATTAAGAGGTAGATCTGGTAGACAAGGTGATCCTGGTTCATCTAGATTTTATGTATCTATGGAAGATTCATTAATGTATATTTTTTCTTCTAAAAATATTATTTATTATATAAAAAAATTAAATATAAAATATGGTGAATATATAGAACACTCTTTAATATCTTATTTTATTAAAAAAATTCAAAAAAAAATTGAAAATAGAAATTTTAATATTAGAAAAAATTTATTTGATTATGATAATATTTATAATTATCAAAGAAATATTATATATTTAAAAAGAAATAATATATTATATTCAAAAAATATTTATAAATTTATATGTATTTATGTAAAAAATGTTGTAAATAATTTTTTATTTTTATATTTTAATAATAAAATGTTATTTAATAAATATTATGATAATTTTAATATTAAAATAATGAAATTATGATTAATTAATTCTGATTTTTTTAAAATTTATAATTTTATATTGAATAAAATAATTTATTTTTTTAATAAAATAAAAAAAATAATTAAAAAAAAAATATTATATAAATTACAAAAAAATATTATGTTAAAAACTTTAGATATTTTTTGGAGAGAATATTTATATATTATAGATAATTTAAAAGAAGGTATTAATTTATGTATATATGCTCAAAAAAATCCTAAACAAGAATATAAAAAAGAATCTTTTAATATTTTTATTAATATGTTAAATAATTATTATTATGAAGTTATAAAAATATTTTTAAATTTACCAATGAATTATAATAAATTATATAAATTTATAGATTTATATATTTAAATTATTTATAATTTATTATTATTTTATAATAATTTTTATATAAATTATTATTTATAATTAAAAAATTTTTATTTTTTAATTAAATATTTATTAATTTAATAATAAATTATTAAATATATTAAATAATAATAATAATTTTATTTTAATTAAAATTTATATGTATTCAAAAATTAATTTAGCTTTAAAATGAAGACCAAAATATTTTAAAGATTTTGTTGGTCATAATTATATTATAAAAATTTTAATTAATAGTTTAAAATTTAATAAAATACATAATTGTTATTTATTTTATGGATCTCATGGAGTTGGTAAAACAAGTTTAGCTCGTGTTTTTGCAAAAAGTTTAAATTGTATTAAAGGTATTAATTATAAATTTTGTGGAAAATGTTTAAATTGTTTAAATATTGATTTAAATAAATGTTCTGATGTAATTGAAATAGATGCAGCTTCTCGTACAAAAATAGAAGATATTAAAGAAATTTTAGATAAAATTTATTATTTACCTATTACTATGCGTTATAAAATATATATAATTGATGAAGTTCATATGTTATCTCGTTATAGTTTTAATTTTTTATTAAAAATTTTAGAAGAACCTCCTAAACATGTTAAATTTATTTTAGCTACAACTGAAATTAATAAAATTCCTGATACTATTTTATCTAGATGTATTTCATTTTATTTAAAATCTTTAAATCAAAATGATATTATTAATAGAATAAATTATATTTTATATAAAGAAAATATAGTATTAAATTTTAATATTATTAAAATAATATCTTTTTATTCTAAAGGTAGTATGAGAGATGCTTTAAATATATTAGATCAATTATTAATATTAAATTTATATGATAAAATATCTTTAAAAAAAATATATTCTTTATTAGATATAGTAGATTGTAAATTAGTATTATTATTAATGAAATATTTATTTATTAAAAATAAAAAAATTTTTTATTTATTATATAAATTAAATAATTTAAATATAAATTATATTAATTTTTTATATATTTTAATTGAAAATATACATAATTTATTATTTTTATTTTTATATCCTAAATATTTAAATTATTTAGATAAATATTATATAAATATAAATATATTATTAAATTTTAAAAAAATTATAAATTTAAAAGATATATTTTTTTATTATAAATTATTTTTATTATGTAAAAAAAATATATTAATTATTGATGATAAAAAAATAATTTTTGAATTTTATGTTATTAGAGGGTTTATTTATAATAATAAATTTTAATTAATTATTTTGTAATTAATTTATAATTATAGTAAAAAAATATTTTATTTGTTAATATAATTATTAAAATTTATTTTTATTTATTAATAAAAGAAAATAAAAATAAAAAGGATTATAAATTTTATGAATAAAAAAACTTATATATTTAAATCAGAAATTAAAGAATTATTAAATATTGTAATAAATTCTTTATATTCTAATAAAGAAATTTTTTTAAGAGAATTAATATCAAATTCTTCAGATGCTATAGATAAATTAAAATTTTATTATATAAAATTTAAAGATAAAGAATTATATAATTTAAATGAAAATTATTTTATTAATATACATATTGATAAAAATAATTTAATTATTAGTGATAATGGAATTGGTATGAATAAAAAGGAATTAATTAATAATTTAGGAAAAATAGCTAAATCAGGTACTAAAGAATTTTTAAATAAATATATTAATATTAAAGATAATAATATAAATCATAATATGATAGGTCAATTTGGTGTAGGTTTTTATTCTTCATTTATGGTATCTGATAAAGTTTTTGTTCATACTAAATCTATTAATAGTAAAAATGGATATTTATGGGTTTCAGATGGTCATGGTAAATATGAAATATTAAAAAAAAAAAAAAAATATAATGGTACTGATGTTATATTAAATATTAAAAATTCTTGTAATGAATTTTTAGATTTATTAAATATTAAAAAAATAATAATTAAATATTCTAATTATATTAATGTTCCAATAAATCTTAAATGTTTTAATAAAAAAGAAAATAAATATATATATAAAAAAATAAATATATCTGATGCTTTATGAATTAAAAATAAAAAAGATATATCTCTTAAAGAATATATTAATTTTTATAATACTTTAGTTAATAATTTAGGGAATCCTTTAATTTGATCACATAATAAAGTTGAAGGTAAACATGAATATATAATTTTAATATATATACCTAGTATTTCTCCTTGAAATATATGGAATAGGGATGAATATAAAAATGGTATAAAATTATATATTAATAGAATTTTTATAATGGAAGGAATAAATAAAATAGTTCCTTTTTATTTAAGATTTGTTCAAGGAATTGTAGATACTTCTGATTTACCTTTAAATATTTCTCGTGAAATATTACAAAATAGTAATATTATTAATATTTTATGTATTTCAATAACAAATAAAATATTAAATATGTTAAATAAATTATCTTTAAATAAAGATAAATATAATATTTTTTGAAAAGAATTTGGTAATATTTTTAAAGAAGGATTAGCTGAAGATGAAATTAATCGTTATAAAATATCTTTATTATTAAGATTTTGTTCTACTTATTATAATTCTAAAGATAAATATGTTTCTTTAGAAGATTATTTAAATCGTATGTTACCTAATCAAGATAAGATATTTTTTATTATTTCTGATAATTATTCTTCTGCTTTTAATAGTCCTCATTTAGAGATTTATCGTAAAAAGAATATAGAAGTTTTATTAATGTTTAATAGAATAGATGAATGAATGATGTCATATTTAAATGATTTTAAAGGAATAAAATTTTATTCTATAAATAAAAATGATAATATTAAAGTTAATAATATTATAACTTTAAATAAATCTAAAATTTTAAATAATGAAAATAATTTAAATAATTTTATACTTAAAATAAAAAATTTATTATCAAATAAAATTAAAGATGTTATTTTAACTGATAAATTAGATAATTTTCCTGTTGTAGTTACTACTTCTGTAAATGAAATGAGTACTCAAATGTCTAAATTATTATCAGCAGTTGGAAAATCTATTCCTAAAATAAAATATTTATTAGAAATAAATCCTAATCATGTTTTAATTAAATATATTAGTAATATTAAAGATAATTCTTTATTAAAAAAATGAATATATTATTTATATTATCAATCTTTATTAATTGAAACAAATTCTTTAAATAATCCTTCTAAATTTATTAATTTAATTAATAATATATTATCTAATTTAATTATTAAATAATTTTTATTTTATATAATTTTATTAGTATTTTTTTATTTTATTAATTTATAAATTATTTTAATATTATAATAATTATTATAATTTTATTTTTTTATAAGTTTAATTATGTTTAAAAGTTTTAATGAAATACGTAATTTATTTATAGATTTTTTTAAATCTAAAAATCATTTTTTTATTGAAAGTAGTTCTTTAGTACCTGATGATGATAGTTTATTATTTACTAATGCAGGTATGAATCAATTTAAAGATATATTTTTAGGTTTTAAAAATAGTTTTTATAAAGAAATAGTTACTGTACAACGTTGCTTAAGAGTTGGTGGAAAACATAATGATTTAGATAATATAGGATATACTTATAGACATAATACATTTTTTGAAATGATGGGTAATTTTAGTTTTGATTCTTATTTTAAAAAAGATTGTATTTTATATATTTGAGAATTATTAACTTCTAAAAAATGATTTGGTTTAGAAAAAAATAAGTTAATTATAACTGTAGATATAAATGATTATGAAACTTATAATATTTGATTAAATATTATAGGTATTTCTAAAAAAAATATTTTTTTGATTGGAATTAAATCTAATAAAATAAATTTAAAATCAGATAATTTTTGACAAATGTCAAAATTAGGTCCTTGTGGTTATAGTACGGAAATATATTACAATATTAATTGTATTAAAAATATTGATAATTTTTTATTATATAAAGATAGTAATAAATATTTAGAAATATGAAATTTAGTTTTTATAGAATATAATATTATTAATAATAATAAAATTGAATATTTACCTTATAAATCTATAGATACAGGTATGGGGTTAGAAAGAATATCATCTGTTTTACAAAATGTTATTTCTAATTTTGATATTGATATTTTTATTAATTTAAAAAAAAATATTTCTTTATTTTTAAATTTAAATTTAAATAATAAAAATATTTTTATTTTTAATTTAATTTCTGATCATATAAGATCAATTATATATTTAATAATAGATAATATAACACCTTCTAATGAATATAGAGGTTATATATTACGTAAATTAATAAGAAGAACATTAACATATTTATATATATTATTAAAAAATAAAAATTTTATTTTAAATAATTTATTATATTTTCTTAAAGATTGATTTTTTAATTTTTATATTTTAGATAATAAAAAAATTTTTATAAAAATAAAAAATATAGTTTTAGAAGAAGAAAAAAAATATTTTTATAATTTATATAAAAGTTTAGATATTTTATATTTTTATTTAAAAAAAAATATTATTAAAAATAATATTTTAGATGGTAATATTATTTTTTTATTATATGATACTCATGGTTTACCATTAAATATAATAAATGAAGTATGTAAATATAATAATATTATTCTTGATTTAAAAAAATTTAAATATTTATTAAATTTACAAAAAAAAAAATCTAAAGTTATTAATAAATTTAAAAGTAATTTAAATTTTTATAATTTAAGTAATTTAAAAAAAACAAAATTTTTAGGTTATAATAAAAAATATTGTTATAGTAAAATAATTTGTATATTATTAAATAATATACAAATTAATTATTTTAAAGAATGTAATATAGAATTAATTATTATATTATCTAGTACTGTTTTTTATCCTGAATGTGGTGGTCAAATAGGTGATAGAGGAGTGATATATAATAATAATTTTAAATTTTTTGTTTATAATACAAAAATTTTTAATAAATATATTATTCATATTGGTAAATTAGAATATGGTTTTATTAAAATTAATGATTTTGTTAAAGTTGAATATGATTATAATTATAGATTTAATATATCTTGTAATCATTCTTCTACTCATATATTATTATATGTTTTAAAAAAATTTTTTTCTAATAATATAAATCAATGTGGTTCTTTAATTAAAAATAATTATTTTACTTTAGATTTTTTTTATGATTTTAAATTAAATAATTTTGATATATATATTATTAATAAAAAAGTTAATGAAATAATATTAAAAAAATTAATTTTTAAAGAAAATATTATAAAAAATAATGTTATTAATAAAAAATTTAATTTTTTTTTTAAAAATTATATTCGTGAAGTTTATTTTAATAATTTAATAAAAGATTATTGTTGTGGTACTCATGTTAATAATACTAATTATATAAATTTATTTATAATAAAAAAAAAATATAATATTTCTTCTAATATTAAAAGAATTAAAGCATGTACTAATTTATATGCTTTAAAATATATAAATAAAAATATATATATTTTAAATAATATATGTAATTTTTTATTTATTGATAAAAAAAATATATTAAATAGATTTATTTCTATAAAAAATAAAAAAATTAAAATTAAAAAAAAAATTAATTTAATTTATAATATATTAATTAAAAATATTTTATCTCAAATTTTATTTAGTGATATTATTAAATATTTTAATTTAAATATTTTGATAAAAAAATTTTTATATAATGATTTTTTAGAAGAAAATTTATTATATTTAATTATTAATAAATTAAAATTTAAATTTAATTTATCATTAATAATATTTATTTTAAAATTAAATAATATTTATAAATTAATATTATATTTAAATAAAAATATTTTATATAATTTTAATTTAAATATATTAAATAATAATTTTATTAATATAAAAAAAGATAAAATTATAAATAAAAAAAATTTTTATATTGAATTTTTTAATATATTATCTTTTAAAAAAAAAAATATTTTAAAAAATATAATAAATTTTGTTAAATTTAAATTATTAAATTTTAATAAAATTTTATTATTAAATAATAAGGATTTATAGTGCTTATTTTAACTCGAAAAATTGGTGAAACATTAATTATAGGGAATAATATTAATATAATAATATTAGGAATTAAAAATAATCAAATTCGTATAGGTATTGATGCTCCTAAAGATATTTCTATTTATAGAAAAGAAGTATTTATTAAAATTAATAAAAAAAAATTAAATAATCTATAATATATATTATAATATATATATAATATATAAAATATATATATTATATATTATTTATTATATTGGTGAGATGACCGAGTGGTTTATGGTACTCCTCTGCTAAGGGAGCATGTTTAAAACATCGAGGGTTCGAATCCCTCTCTCATCGTTACATCTGTAACTCAGTGGATAGAGTACTCGGCTACGAACCGAGTTGTCAGGGGTTCGAATCCTCTCAGATGTGTTTTTATATTATTTAATAATTAAAAATTTAAATTAAATCCTAATGATAATATATTTTCATTATTATTTTTATTATTATTTAATTGATTTATTTTATAATTTAAATATCCATTTAATAAATTATTAAATTTATATATAGTAGTTATATTAAAATATTTTTCAATATTTTTTTTTAAAATATTTATTTTATTATTTTTGTTTATAATTTTATCTTTTTTTGTATGTGTATAACCTATAATTGAAGTTATTCCTGATTTAAAATTATATTTTATTACAATATTAAAATTATAATTTTTAATATTATTTTTATTATTATTTATTTTATTTATTAAATTATTATTCTTATTAAATTGATTTTTTTCAGTATATGTTGATCCTAAATATAATTTATTTAAATTATATTTTATACCAGTTGATAATATATTTTTATTTATATAATTATTTTTTTTTAATATATTTTTTTTATAATTAATATTATTTATTAAATTATATTTTTTTAAAATATATGAAGTTGATAATTCAATTCCATATTTAGTTTTTAAATTATATGTATATCCTCATTTATTTTTTTTAGATTTTATTATATTATTTATATTATTATTATTGTTATTATTATTTTGATATTGTAATATAAATATTATATTTTTAAATATTGGTATATTTTTATTTAAATTAATTTTTTTTTTATATGTTAATAAATTATTATTTATATTATTATTAATTATTTTATTTTTATTATGTGGAAATATATTTATATATGATAATGTATTATTTATATTTTTAAAATTTTTTCCATAATTTATTATTCCTAAACAATTATCTTTTATTCCTATATAAAATAAATTTGTTTTAATTTTATTATTTTTATTATTAATTTTTATTGATTTTTTTATTTTTCCAAATATAGTTAAATTTTTATTTATTTTATTTTTTCCTTTAAATATTATAGATATATTTTTATTTTTTATTTTTTTATTTAAATATTGTGATGATAATGAACCATATATATTTAATAGAAAATTTTTATTTTTTAATATTGTTATTGATTTTACTGATTGTATAGTTAATAGTGATATTATAATAAATATTAATGAATTTTTTTTAATAATATTCATTTTTTTAATTCCTTATATTTTTATTAATATAATATTTATTATATAAATTTAATTATATATTAACAATATTAATTTTATTTTAAAAATTTATATATTTAGGGTATCTTGGAAATGGTATTACATCTCTTATATTTTTTATATTAGTAATATACATTAATAATCTTTCTATTCCTAATCCAAACCCAGAATGAGGAATAGTTCCATATTTTCTTAAATCTCTATATCATCAATATTTTTTTTTTTTAATATTTTTTTTTTTCATATTTATATCTAATAATTTTATGTTATTTTCTCTTTCTGATCCTCCTATTATTTCACCTACATTTGGTAATATTATATCCATACATGAAACTGTTTTATTATCTTTATTTAATTTCATATAAAATGGTTTTATTTTTTTAGGATAATTAATTATTATTATTGGTAATTTAAAATATTTTTGTGTTAAATATGTTTCAATTTCTGAAGATATATCCATTCCTCAAATAATATTTTCTTTAAATATTTTTTCTTTTTTTTTTAATATTTTAATTATTTTATTATATTTTATTTTTATAAATTTTTTATTTATTAAATTAAATAAATAATCATTTTTTTTAATTTTTGTATATTTAAATAAAAATTCTAAATCTTCATTATTTTTTTTGATTATATTTTTTATACAATAAGATAACATATTTTTAGATATTTTTATTATTTTATTTATTTTTGCTAATACTATTTCTGTTTCTAACATTAAAAATTCAGCTAAATGTTTATTTGTATTAGAATTTTCGGCTCTAAATATTGGTCCTATATTATATACTTTAGATAATGAACAAGCATATGTTTCTAAATTTAATTGTCCTGAAACTGTTAAGTAAGATTTTTTATTAAAAAAATTTTTATTTTTTATTTCAAACATTTTACTACTACCTTCTGTATCTAAAGAAGTTATTATTGGAGTTGTTATTAAATAAAAATTTTTTTTTTGAAAATATTTATGTAAATAATATATTAATGTATTTCTTATTTTAATTATAGATTCTATTACATATGTTCTTGATCTTAAATGTAAATTTTTTCTTAAGTATTCTAAAGAATGATATTTTGGACTAATAGGATATTTTTTTTGTTTATTAATTTTTCCTAAAATTTTTATTTTAATTATATGTATTTCTTTTTTATTATTATTTTTATTTATTTTTATTTTTCCTTTTATTTTTATTGATCATCCTGTTTTTATTTTATAAATTTTTTTATTTTTTTTTATATATTTTTTTTTTAAAATAATTTGTATTGGTTTAATAGATGATCCGTCTTTTAAATCTATAAAAAATATATTTATTTTTGAATATCTTATTGTTTTTACTCATCCATATATTTTTATTATTTTATTTTTTATATTTTTTATATTATTTATTTTATGTAATTTATTTATAGATATATATTTCATATTTATTTTAAAATATTTTATTTATTAATTAATTATTTTTATATTTTTCTAATCATAAACATTTATTATTTTTTTTTTTAATATATTTTAAATATTTTAAATGTTTTTTTATATATATATATTTTATATTTTTATTATTTTTATTAAAATTAATATTTTTATTTTTAATATTATCAATTTTTATATTTTTTTTATTTATATTTTTTTTTTTTAAAAAATTAATTTTATTTTGTTTTCTTGTCATATTTAAATATACTATTGATAATAATTTTGCATCTAATAAAGCTCCATGTTTTTTTCTTTTTGATATATCTATATTATATCTTTGACATAATGCATTTAAATTATTTTTTTTTCCTGGAAATAATTTTCTTGCTATATATAATGTATCTGTTATTTTACAGATATTTTTAATTTTTTTAATTTTATGATTTATTAATTTTAATTCATATTCTATAAATTTAATATCAAAATTTGCATTATGTATAATTAATTCTTTATTTTTTATAAAATTAATTAATTTATTTGCTATATTTAAAAATATAGGTTTATTTTTTAAAAAATAATTATTTATTCCATGTATTTTATATGCTTTATCATTTATTTTTTTTTTTGGATTTATATAAAAATGTATAAAATTATTTGTTATTTTTCTATTTATTATTTCTATAGCTCCTATTTCAATTATTTTATGTCCTATATAATGTTTTTCTATTAAATTAATTCCTGTTGTTTCTATATCTAAAACAATTTGTTTATTCATTTTATTTAATTTAGTTTATAATATTATTAATTTTTTAATAATTAATTTTTAAATATATGTTAAAAATAAATATTTACATAGATGGTTCATGTATTAATAACCCAGGACCTGGTGGTTGTGCTTCTATTATTAAATTTATAAAAAAGGAAATTATTTTAAAAGCTGGATATTATTATACTACTAATAATAGAATGGAATTAATGGCTTTAATATTATCTTTAAATTTTTTAATAAAAAATTATTATATTAATAGTTATATTAATATATTTACTGATAGCAGTTATTTATATAATGGAGTTAAATTTTGAATTTATTCTTGAAAAAAAAATAATTGAAAAAATTCAAATAATAGATATATAAAAAATATTGATTTATGATATTTTATATATAAAAATATGTTTTTATTTCAAAAAAAAATAAATTGAAGTTTATTAAAATCACATAGTGGTAATTATTATAATAATAAATGTGATAAGATTGCTTTTTTATCTGCTAAAAATCCATTATTTTTTGATTATTTTATATATTCTTCTTATTAATTTTTATAAAAATTAAAATAAATTTTATATTATTTTATATTATTTTATATTTATTTTATTTTTTTTAATTATATATTATTTTTATTATATTATTATTATTAATTATATATTATTATAATATTATATTATATATTTAAAATTTATAATTTATTTTATTTTAGTTAATTAAAATTTATAATTATTATTACTTTTATTTATATTATATTTTTTAAATTATTTATAATAATATTTTATTAATTAAATTATTAATTTATTATATCAAATTATTAATAAATAATATATTTAATTATATTTATAATTATTAAAATTTTTTAAATATTATATATTTTTTATATTTTTATTTATAATTAATATAATTTATATATTTTAAAATTAAATATATTTAATATATTTATATTTTAAAATTTAAATTATATATATATTTTATATATATTTAATGAGGTTTTATGACTATTAGAATAGGTATAAATGGTTTCGGTAGGATTGGAAGATTAATATTTCGTAATTCACAGTATAGAAAAAATATTAAAATAGTTGCTATTAATGATTTATTAAAAATTAATTATATAGCTTATATGTTAAAATATGATTCAATTTATGGAAAATTTAATAGTAAAATTGATTTTAAAAATGATTATTTATTAATTGATAATAATAAGATTTATATTACTTCTTTTGATAAACCTAAAAATATTCCATGAAATAAATTTAATGTTGATATAGTAATTGAATCTACTGGTGTTTTTATAACTAAAGATTTATCTTATGGGCATATTTTATCTGGAGCTAAATATGTAGTTATTACTAATTCTTCTAAAGATGATATTCCTATGTTTGTTATGGGTATTAATCATTATAATTATAATGGACAGAATATTGTATCTAGTACTTCTTCTACTACTAATTGTTTAGCTACTATACTTAAAGTTATAAATGATAATTTTGGTATTATAGAATCTTTTATAACTATTATACGTTCTTTTATTTCTAATCAAAAAATAGTTAATAATTTTTCTGTTAAAAATTGACGTAATAATAGAAGTATTTTTAATAATATTATTCCCTCTTTTACTAATAGTATTAATAATATAAATTATATAATTCCTGATTTAAAAGAAAAAATTAAAGGTATAGTTTTTAAAGTTCCTGTTTCTAATGCATCATTAATTGATTTAAATATTAAATTAAATTCTAATGTTACATATGATAAAATATGTTCTTGTATTTATGAAGCTTCTAATAGTTATTTACGTGATATTTTAGGTATTACATATGATGATGTTGTTTCAAGTGATTTTAATAATGAAAAATTGATTTCTATTTTTGATGCAAAATCTACTTTATTATTAAATAATAATTTTGTTAAATTAGTTGTATGATATAATAATGAAATTGCTTATTCTGAAAAAGTTTTAGATTTAGCATCTTATATATATTATTATAATTAATTTATTTTTTACTATTTTGAATTATTTAATTTTTTGTAAATTTTAATTAAATAATTCATTAGTATTTTTTATTTTATTTATTTATAAAATTTTTTTTAAAATAATTTAAATTATTATACATTTATTTTTTTTTATTTTAAATTATAATAATTTTATAATATAATTTATATTTTTAAATTTTTTTATTTTTTTATAAATATTTTTATTTTTGTTATAATTATTTATAATTAATTTTTATTAATAATTTATATTTTTATAATTATTAAATAATTATTTTATATTGTAACATATATAATAAATATACATATGTATATTTATTATATATGTTACAATATAAAATAATTATTTAATAATTATAAAAATATAAATTATTAATATATTTTATATTGTAACATATATAATAAATATACATATGTATATTTATTATATATGTTACAATATAAAATATAAACAAATATTTAATAATTATGAAAAAAAATATAAATATATTAATAAAAAAATTAGTTAAAAAAATAAATATAATAGAAAATAAAAAAAATATTTTACAAAAAAAAAAAAATATTCTTTATAAAAAAGAATCTCAAAAATTTAAAAAAAAATTAAAAAAAAAAAATATTTCTATAAATACATATATAAATTATATATCTAGAGCAAGAAAACAATTTATAAATATAAAACATTATAGTTTAAATAGAAAAATAAAATATATAAAAAAAAATTTTAATTATTTTAAAAAAGAAATGAATTATATAAGTAAAATAAAAAATACAAAAATAATATACAAAGAATTCAAAAAAATATATAAAAAATTAGAATTAATCAATAATTTAATAAAAAATATAAATAAAATTAAAATAAATTCCACAAAAAATAATATAAAAATAATAAAAAAATCAATAAAAATTTTTCCAGAATGAAAAAAAGAACTTACAAATATGATAAATCAAAAATGATATTCATCAAATAAATATATTATAAATAAAATACAACAAGGAGAAATAATTAAAAAAAAAATAAAAAATATAAAAATAAATCATGAAATATTATTTCATTTAAAAGTAGAAAAAAGAAAATTTTTAATTTCAAAACAAAATTCATATAATAAATTAAAAATAAAAAAAATTAATTCAATAACAATAAATTATAAAAATTATTTACAAGAAATATATAATATATTAAATAAAAATATAAATCTAAATAACATAAAAAATATATCTTATTTATCATTTGCATTATCAGCAGTATCTGGAAGAAGAATGATAGAAATAATTAAATTAGGAAAATTTAAATATATATATAAAAAAAATAAAATACAATTTAAAGGTCAAGCAAAAAATAATAAAAAAAAAAAATATAATATATATTTATTATATAATTCAAAATTATTTATAAAAAAAATAAAAAAATTAAGAAATAATAAAATATTAAAAAATATTATAAATAATATAAAAAAAAAAAAAAATAAATATTTATCAAAAAATTATCAAATAAGTAATTATTTTTCTAATAAATTTAACAAAACAGCAAAAAATTTTTTTCAAAACAATAAAAGAACATATAAAGATACAAGATCAATATATATACGTATATGTTTTCAAAAATGATTTAAAAAAGATAAAAAATGAAAAAAATACGATGAAGATATGTTTTTTTATAAAATATTAGGACATAAAAATATAAATAGTCATATACATTATAAACAATTTAAATTAATTAATTTTAATAAAAAATGAAAACCAAAAAATATAAAAAATAAAAGATATAAAAAATTAATAAAATTAGACAAAAAAATACATAAAATAATAAAAAGAAAAGATGCATATAAAATACATAAATTAACAAAAAAAATACTTTTAAAAAATGATGAAAAATTAATAAATAATTATTTATTAAGAAAATTTGGATTTAATACAATATTAATACAAAGATATATAAAATATATATCAAAATATATAAATCAAAAAAAAATAAAAGGAAGATATAAAATAATTAAAAAAAAAATAATAAAATAATAAAAATTTATAAAAAAATACTAAATGAATTATTTAATTATATAATCATATATTTAAATAATTCAAATTTAGTATTATTTTTAAAACTAAACAACAATAAATATAAATTTAATTAAAATAACATATATTATAAAGGAACCACATTAGTAGCTGATGGACCTTTAGAACCATCTGTTATTTCAAATTCAACAGATTGACCTTCTGTTAAAGTTTTAAAACCACTACTTTGAATAGCAGAAAAATGTACAAAAACATCTTTATCACTATTTTCAGGAGTAATAAATCCAAAACCTTTAGATTCATTAAACCATTTTACATTACCTTTTACTCTTGTTGACATTAATATTACCTTTTAAATAAAATACAATATAATAAATATTAACATAAATAAAAAAAAAATTAAATAATTTTATAAATATAATTATATTATAATGTTATTATAATTTTATAAAAATATAATTTTTATTTAAAAATTTAATATAAATATTAAAAAAATTAATCTGGAGAATTAGTTAATAAACATAATCCAGAAGTAGTTTTAGGAAATGCAATAACATCTTTTATACTTTTAAAACCACTTATTAACATAATTAATCTATCTAAACCCAAAGCTATACCTAAATGAGGAGGAGCTCCATATTTTAATGAATTTAAAAAAAAATTATATTTATTACCTATATTTAATATTTTAAATATTTCTTTTTGAATATAATATTTATGTATTCTTTGAGAACCACTACATAATTCATAACCATTAATTACCAAATCATAAGAATTAGCTAATAATAAATTATAATTATTAATAGATTTTAATTTATTTAAATTTATATTTAAAGGCATAGTAAATGGATGATGATAAGCACTAATATCATTATTTTTATTATAAAAAAACATAGGAAAATTAATTATCCATATAGGATAAAAACCATTTTTAAATAAATTAAAAATTTTACAATAATAATCTCTAATATTAACTAATATTTTTTTATCTATATTATCATCTAATAAAATTATAGAAATAAAAGTATTTATAGATAAATTTAGATAAGAAAATATTTTATCAATATAATAATCATTAATATTTAAATTTCCAAAAATTTTATATTTAAAAATATTATTTTTTTTATTATATATATATATACAACAATAATTTTTAATTTTTTTTTTATTAAAAAAATTAAAAATTAAATTTATATTAGATATATTAAAAATATTATTAATTATAATAGTTTTTATATTATCTATCTTCTTTTCTTTAAAAAAATATTTAAATAAAAATAAAGAAAAATCAAAATTATATTTTACAGAATTACGTAAATCAGGTTTATCTGTACCAAAATTATTAATAGAATCAATATAATTTAATTTATTAAAACAATTAATAATTTTATAATTTTTAAATCTTAAAAATATTTTAAAAATTAAATTATTTATTAAATTAAATAATACATCAAAATCTACAAAAGACATTTCAATATCTAATTGAGTAAATTCTGGTTGACGATCAGAACGTAAATCTTCATCTCTAAAACATTTTACAATTTGATAATATTTATTTATACCAGAAATCATTAATAATTGTTTAAATATTTGAGGAGATTGAGGTAAAGAATAAAATTTATTTTTATATATTCTACTAATAATTTTATAACTATTAGCACCCTCATAAAAAGATTTAGATAAAAAAGGAGTTTCAATTTCTATAAAATTTCTTTTAAAAAAAAAATTATTAATAAAAAATTTAATATTAGATTTTAATTTAACTACATTTAACATATCTCTTCTTCTTAAATCTAAATAACGATACTTTAATCTAATATTTTCAGAATTATTAATATTATTTATATCTAAAGGTAAAGAAATAGAATAATTTAATACATTTATATAATAAGCTAATATTTCTATATTTAATTTATCTTTTTTTTTTACTATACCAAATACTTCAATACAAGATTCATTATTTAATAATAAAATATCATTTCATAAATGAACAATATTTTTTTTACATAAAATTTGTATATAACCACTAATATCTCTAAAATCTATAAAAATTATATTTTTTAATAATTTTATATTATTTACTCAACCAAATAAATTTACCTCTTTATCAATATCTTTAATTTTTAAATCATTACAATAAATATTCATAATATAACTCAATTATTTATAATTAAAAAATAATATAATATTTTATTATATATTAATAAAATTAAAATAATAAATAAATTAAAATTAAATTATAAATAATATAATATAAATTATGAATATTAAAAATATAATAAAAAAAGAAATTAAAAAAATTTTAAAAAAATATAATATTAAAAAAAAATATAAATATAATATAAAAAATAATTATAAATTTAGTGATTATCAAATTTATGGAATTATAAATATATCAAATAAAGAAAATATAAACAAAAAAAAAATAATTTTTAATTTAATAAAAAATTTAAAAAAATATAAAATATTTAAAAAAATAAATACTATAAAACCAGGAATAATAAATATATATATAAAAAAAAAAGAAATTGAAAAAATAATAAATAAAAAATCTAAAATAAAAAATTTTGGAATAAAAAATAAAAAAAAAAATAAAATAATAATAGATTATTCATCACCAAATATATCTAAAGAAATGCATATAGGTCATTTAAGATCAACAATTTTAGGAGATTGTATATCAAATATATCTTATTTATTAGGAGATAAAATAATAAAAATGAATCATATAGGAGATTGAGGTAATCAATTTGGAATAATAATAACATGAATAAAAAAAAATAAAATAAATATAAATAAATGTAATATAAAAAAATTAGAAAAAATATATAAAAAATCACAATTAATGTTTTTAAAAAATAAAAATTTTGCTAAAAAATGTAGAAAAAATACATTAAAATTACAAAATAATAATAAAAATAATATTTATATATGAAAAAAAATTATAAATATAAATATATTAGAAAATGAAAAAATATATAAAAAATTAAATATAAAATTATCTAAAAAAAATATATTTGGAGAAAGTTATTATAAAAATAAATTAAAATATATAGTAAAAGATTTAATAAAAAAAAATATAGCTATAAAAGATAAAAAAACAATTTTAATTAAAAATAAAAAAAATAATTTTAATATTATAATTCAAAAAAAAGATGGTGCTTATTTATATAGTACTATAGATATAGCATGTATAAAATATAGATATAAAAAATATAAAATAAATAAAATTATATATTTAACAGATATAAGACAAAAAGAATATATGAAAAATATATTTTTAATAACAAAAAAAGCTAAATATATACCAAAAAAAATAAAATTAATACATTATTATTTTGGAAATATATTAAATAAAAATAAAAAACCATTTAAAACAAGAAAAGGAAAAAATATAAAATTAAAAAAAATAATTAAAAAAACTATAAAATATATAAAAAAAAAATATTTTAAAAAATATAAATATATATATAATAAACAAAAAATATATAGAATATCAAAAAAAATAGCAATTGGAGCTATAAAATATATGGATTTATCTAAAAAAAGAACAAAAAATTATATATTTAATTTTAAAAAAATAATTTTATTAAAAAATAATACTGGACCATATATACAATATGCATATACAAGAATATTATCTTTACTAAAAAAAAATAATACTAATATAACTAAATGTATATTAAATAATAATTTTTATATATCTAATAAAATAGAATTAATAATATCTAAAAAAATATTAAATTTTGAAGAAATAATAAAAAAATCATATAAAAATGGAACTACACATGAAATATGTAAATATTTATATAATTTAACAATATATTTTTCAAAATTTTATGAATTAGAAAATATTTATAATTTAAAAAATATTAAAAAAAAAAAAAGTAAATTAAAATTAATATCAATAATAGGAAAAATAATTAAAATATCATTATATATTCTAGGAATACCAATTTTAAAAAATATATAATTAATTAATTAATTTTTGTCCTACAGTAAAACGAAATTTATTATTATAATCTTTATAATTAAATATATTATAATAACCTCTAAAATTAAAAAAAAAATTAATTATATTAACTTGTGTAAAACAATGTTCTATTATTAATCAACCATAATTATTTAAATAATAATAAGAATTTAATATTATATATATAATATCTTTCATACCATTATAATTTGAAAATAAAGATATATAAGATTCAAATCTTAAATTATTATTATAATGATTATAATATTTATTAATATAAGGAGGATTACTAACAATAATATCAAATTTATTATTTTTTTTTTTAAAATAAGAAAATCAATTACTTTTATTAAAAAAAATATTTTTTAAATTTAATTTAAAAGAATTATATTTAGATAAATTAATAGATAAATAATTTATATCAACACCCATAACAAAAATTTTAGGAAAAATTTTAGCTATAGATATAGCTATAGCACCACATCCAGTACCTAAATCAAGTATAAATTTAAAATTATTTATTTTAATTAAATAAATAATATATTCAACCATTATTTCACTATCTTGACGAGGAATAAAAATATCAAAATATATTTTATATTTAAAATTTAAAAAATAACATTTACCAATTATATAATTAATTGGTTCACCTTTTAATCTTCTAATTAATAAAAAATTTAAAAATTGTAATTCTAAATTATTCAATTTATAATTTTTCATATTAATAATTATTCATAATATATTTTTTTTTAATACATATTTTAATAATATAAAGGATTCTTTATATATATAATTATTAAAATAATATAATTTAACTTTTTTTAATCATTTATATATATACATAATATTACATTTTATAATATTTTTTAATTAAAAGTTTTATTAATAAATTTAAATTACCATTTAATATTTTATTTAAAGAATATGAAGTAAAATTTATACGATGATCAGTTACTCTATTTTGAATAAAATTATAAGTACGATTTCTATCAAATCTAAAACCAGTACCTAATAATTTTTTTTTATCATTACATTTTTTTTTATTTCTTTTATTTAATTCTAAATTATAAATTCTAGCTTTTAAAACTTCTAATGCTCTAGATTTATTTTTATGTTGAGATCTTTCTTGTTGACATTCAACAACAATACCAGTAGGTATATGAGTTATTCTAACAGCAGAATCTGTAGTATTAACATGTTGTCCACCTGCTCCAGAAGATTTAAAAGTATTTATTTTTATATCATTATTATTAATTATAGGTAAATCATTAAATGGTATATCAGGTATAACAGCAACTATACATGTAGAAGTATGAATACGACCTTGAGATTCAGTTTTTGGTATTCTTTGTACTCTATGTCCACCTGATTCAAATTTTAAATTTCCATAAACATTATTACCAATAACTTTAAATAATATTTCTTTATAACCATTTAAAAAATTTTCATTAATATTTATTAATTTTATTTTTCATTTCATTGATTCTATATATTTCACATACATTTTAAATAAATCTAAAGTAAATAATGAAGCTTCATAACCACCTGTACCAGAATGTATTTCTAAATAAGCATTTAATGAATCATTTTTATCTTTATTTAAGTTAAAAAAATATTTTTTTAATTTATTATTATAATAATTAATTAAATTATTTAACCTAAATATTTCATCTTTCACTAAAATATTTAATTCTTTATCATTAATTAATAATTTTACATCTTTTAATTCTTTAGAATATTTATTTAAATTATTAAAATAATTTTTAATTTTACATAATTTTTTATATTTATTTATTAAATTTAAATTTTTATAATCATTATACAAAAAATTATTATTTAATAATAAACTAATTTTTTTAATTTTTTTATTAATATAAGAAATATCAAAATTAATTTTATCTGACATAAATTCACCAATATAATTTTATTATATATAAAATAAATAATAATATATAATATATTATAAATAATATTAATTTATAAAATATAATTAAAATATAAAATGTGTATAAAATTAATAATAGGAATGGGAAATTATAATAAAACATTATTTAATACAAGACATAATGTAGGAATATGATTTATAAATAAATTAATAAATAATAATTTTTTAAAAAATATAAAATTTAATAAAATATATAAAATTAATATAAATAATAAAATAATTAATATATATATACCAAAAACATATATAAATAATTTTGGAAAATATATATTAAAAATAAAAAAAAAAATTAATATAAAAAATAAAAATATATTAATAATACATGATGAAATAAATATTAAACCTGGAAAAAAAAAAATAAAATTTAATTATAAAAAAAAAAATACACATAATGGTATAAAAAATATAAAAAAATATTTAAAAAAAAAATCATTTTATCAATTAAGAATAGGCATAGGTAAACCTAAAAATATGAAAAAATTAAAAAATTTTGTATTAAATAAACCAAATAAAAAAGAAAAAAAATTAATATATAAATCAATAATTAAATCAATAAAATATATAAAATTATTTATTAAAAATAATAATTTTAAATATATACAAAATTTAATAAATTCATAATATGAATATAAAAAAAAAAATAAATGACATTTATAAAATAATTAAAAAATATTCAAATAAATCAAAAAATATAATAATTAAAAAAAAAATAAATATAAATATAGCTGGTAGAATTATATCAAAAAGATTAATGGGAATAAATAATTTTTTAGATATACAAGATATACAAGGAAAAATTCAAATATTAATAAATAAAAATTATATAAAAAAAAAATTAATACCAAAAATTAAAAAAATAAAAATAGGAGATATAATATTAATTAAAGGAATATTATTTAAAACAAATACTAATGAATTAACAATAAAATCAAATTTTTTCAAAATATTAATTAAAAATAAAAAATTATTACCAGATAAATTTAATAAATTAAAAAATAAAAAAATAAAATTTAGAAAAAGATATTTAGATTTAATAATAAATTCAAAAACAAGAAAAACTTTTTTAACTAGAATTAAAATAATAAATATAATTAGAAAATATTTAAATAAAAAAAATTTTTTAGAAGTAGAAACACCTATGCTACATTATATTCCAGAAGGAGATATAGCAAAACCATTTATAACATATCATAATAAATTAAATCAAAATATGTATTTAAGAATAGCTCCAGAATTATATTTAAAAAAATTAATAATAGGAGGGTTTACAAAAATATTTGAATTAAATAGAAATTTTAGAAACGAAGGATTATCATTTAAACATAATCCAGAATTTACTATGATTGAAATATATAAATCATATTCTTCTTATAAAGATATGATGAAATTAACAGAAAAAATTATTTATTATATAAATAATAATATTAATAAAAATAAAAATAAATTAATATTTAAAAAAAAAATAATAAATTTAAATATACCTTATAAAATAATAAGTATAAAAAAATCAATATACAAATATTCAAAATTATTTAAAAAAAAAAAAGATTTAAATAATAATAAAAAAATAATAAAAATAGCTAAAAAATTAAAAATAAAATTAAAAAATAAAATATCTATAAGTAAATTAATAATAAAAATATTTGAAATTACAACAGAAAAAAAAATAATACAACCAACATTTATTACAAAATATCCATCAAATATATCTCCATTAGCAAAAAAAAATAAAAAAAATAAAAATATAGCAGATAGATTTGAATTATTTATAGCAGGTTATGAAATCGCAAATGGATTTACAGAATTAAATAATTATAAAGATCAAAAAAAAATATTTAAAAAACAAATAAAAAATAATAAAAAAAATAAAAATTTTTATAATAAAGAATATATAGATGCATTAAAATATGGATTACCTCCAACTGGAGGAGTAGGTATAGGTATAGATAGATTAACAATGTTATTTACAAATAATAATTCAATAAAAGATGTTATATTATTTCCAACATTAAAAAAAAATATAAATTAATAAAATAATTTATTAATAAATCAATTTAATATTAAAAATATAATGAAAATAAAATGTGGAATTATAGGATTACCTAATGTTGGTAAATCAACATTATTTAATATAATAACAAAAAGTAATGTAAAAAATAAAAATTTTCCTTTTTGTACTATAAAATCAAATAATAAAAACATAAAAATATATGATAATAAAATATATAAAATACTAAAAATAACAAATAGTAAAAAAATAACTTTACCAAAAATTGAATATATAGATATTGCAGGATTAATAAAAGGAGCAAATAAAGGATTAGGTTTAGGAAATAAATTTTTAGAAGATATAAAAAAAACAAATATATTATTACATGTAATTAGAATATTTAATAATATAAATATAACAAATATAAATAAAAATATAAATCCAATAAGAGATATAAAAATTATAAATAAAGAAATAATTAAATATGATATTAAACAATTAAAAAAATTAAAAAAAAAATATAAAAATATAAATAATATAAAAAAAATAAATAAATATATTAATAAATTAAAAAAAAATAATAATATAAAAATTATTAAAAATAATATATTTAAAAAAATAAATTTAATAAGTAATAAAAAACATATTTATATATTAAATATAAATAATAAAAAAAAAAATAAATATTTAATAAAAAAAACAAAAAAATATTTAAATAATAAAAAAAATATTATAATAATAAATATTAAAAAATTAAATAAAAATAAAAAAAAAAATTATATAAAAATAAATAATAAAATAATTAAAAAAATTATAAAATTATTAAATTTAATTTATTTCTTTACTACAAATAAAAAAGAAACAAAAAAAATAATTTTAAAAAAAAATACTAATATTATATATGCTGCTAACAAAATACATAGCGATTTTTCAAAAAAATTTATAAAAGCAAAAATAACTAATTATAAAAAATTTATAAAATATAAAGGATGAAATAATTTAAAACAAAAAGGTAAAATTAAAATAAAAGGAAAAAAATATAAAATTAAAAATAATGATATAATTTATTTTTTAATAAAAAAATAAATTATATAATAATAAAAATATTTTAATATTATATATTTTTAAAATTAATAAATTATTTATTAATAAAAAATAAAAAAATAAAATTTTAAATTAAAATAAAAAATTTTTAAAAATTTAATAAAAATTTAAAAAATTAATATAAAATAACAAATAAAAAAATGAAAAATAAAAAAATAAATAATAATAATTTAAAAAAAAAAATAATATTAAAAAAAAATATAAAAAATTTTAATATATATTTATATATAAAATCATTAACATCAGATATAATAATAATTATAATAAAAAAATATAAAAAAAAAATAAATAAAATTAAAAATATTAAAATTAAATTTTTAAAATCATTAAAAAAAATTAAAAATCCAATATTTTGAGAAATTATAAAATTATTATTAAAAATTTTAAAAATAAATTTATCTATATCAAATAATAATATAAATTTATTATTATTTTTTACATTTTTTAATATAATTAGATTATTAATTTTATATTATGGACTATATTATAGTTATAAAAAAATATTAAATATAATAAAAAACAAAAATAATAATATATTTAAAAAAATAATAAAAATTTTATTAATAGTAATATTATTTATTATATTAACAATAATAAATAAACTAATTAAAATAAATATACCAATAATAATATTAAATAAAATAAAAAATATAATAACAATACAAATAATTTTTAATAAATTATTATTAAATATATTACCATTAATAATAATATTAATTTGTATATAATTATTAAAAAAATAAATATTTTTTATATTATATAAAAAATATAAAAAATCATTTTTAATTTAATTAAAAATAAATATAATATATTATATATTTATAATAAAAATAAAATATTTAATTAAAAATATATAATTTTATTATTATATATAAAAAATTTTTATATCAAAATTTTATATGAAAAAAAAAATAATAAATAAAAAAAATAATTATATAAAAATAGAAGAAGAATTAAAAGAATCTTATTTAAACTATGCAACATCTGTAATAATAGGAAGAGCATTACCAGATGTTAGAGATGGATTAAAACCAGTACATAGACGTATATTATATGCTATGTATATATTAAAAAATTATTTTAATAAACCATATAAAAAATCAGCTAGAATAGTTGGAGATGTAATAGGTAAATATCATCCACATGGAGATAATGCTGTATATGATTCTATAGTAAGAATGGCTCAAAAATTTTCTCTTAGATATCCTTTAATAGATGGACAAGGGAATTTTGGATCTATAGATGGAGATCCAGCAGCAGCTATGAGATATACAGAAATTAGAATGTCTAAAATATCTCAAGAATTATTAAAAGATATAGAATTAAACACAATTAATTTTGTAAAAAATTATGATGAAACTCAAAAAATACCAGAAATATTACCAACTAAAATACCAAACATTTTAATAAATGGATCAACAGGAATAGCTGTTGGTATGGCGACAAATATACCACCACATAATATAAAAGAAATAATAAATGCATTAATAATTTATATAAAAAATAAAAAAATAAAAATTAAAGAAATAATGAAATATATAAAAGGACCAGATTTTCCAACAGGAGGTATAATAGAAAATATAAAAGAATTATATAAAGCATATAAAACAGGAAAAGGAACAATAAAAATAAAATCAAAAATTATTACAGAAAATGATAATAAAAATAATAAAAAATATATTATTATAAATGAATTACCTTATCAAATTAATAAAACAAAAATAATAAATAAAATAATACAATTAAAAAAAGAAAAAAAAATAGAAGGTATAAATAATATTAAAGATGAATCTAATAAAGATGGAATGAGAATTGTAATAGAAATAAAAAAAAATTCAAGAAGAAAAATTATAATAAATAAATTATTATGTTTAACTAATTTAAAAATATCATATGGAATAAATATGATAGCTTTATATAATGAAAAACCAAAAATATTAAATTTAAAAAAAATATTTAAAATATTTATTAAACATAGAAAAAAAATAATTAAAAAAAAAACTATATTTAAATTAAAAAAAAATAAAAAAAAATTTCATATTTATGAAGGTTTAATAATAACTTTAATTAATATAAATAAAATATTATTCATAATTAAAAAATCTAATAATAAAAAAGAAATTAAAAAAAAAATATTAAATATAAAATTAAAAATTAATAATAAAATAAAAACAAAAAATAAAAAAAATAATAATATTTATTGTTTAAGTAATTTACAAATAAATTCAATACTTAATTTAAGTCTAATTAAATTAACTAAAATAGAACAAGATAAAATAAAAAATAAATATATAAATATAAAAAATAAAATAAAAAAATTAAAAAAAATACTAACAAATAAAAAAATATTAAAAAATATAATAAAATATGAATTATTAAAAATAAAAAAAATATTTGGAGATAATAGATTAACAAAAATAAATAAAAAAGAAATTAAAATAACAACTAAAGATTTAATAAAAAAAGAAAAAATAATTATTATTTTAACAAAATTAAATTATATTAGTTATAAAAAAATAAATATTTTTGGAATTCAAAATAAAGGTGGAAAAGGAAAAAAAATAATAAAAATAAAAAATAATAATTATATACAAAATATTTTAATAACAAATACACATAAAAAAATATTTTTATTTTCTAATAAAGGAAAATGTTTTATAATGAATACTTATTCAATTCCATATGAAAATAATAATCAAGGAAAACCAATAATAAATTTTATAAAAATTAAAAAAAAAGAAAAAATTACATATATATTAGAAATTAAAAATAATATAAAATATAAATATTTAATATTAATAACAAAAAATGGAATAATAAAAAAAATTAAAATAAATGAATTAAATATAAAAAAAAATAAAAAAATAAATATAATAAATTTAAAAAATAAAGATAAAATAGTAAGTGTTAATTATATTAAAAAAAATCAACAAATAATGTTATTTACTAAATTTGGAAAAGCAATAAGATTTTCAGAAAACAATGTAAGAAAAACAAATAAAAATTCATTTGGAGTTAAAGCAATAAAATTAAAACATAAAGATATTATTATCTCATCATTAGTTATAAATAATAATAAAGATAAACAAATTATAATTATAACTAAAAATGGATATGGAAAAAGAACTTTATTATCAGAATTTGCTAAAAAATCTAGAGCAACAAAAGGAATTATAGCAATTAAAATAAATAATAAAAATGGTTATGTTGTAAAAGCTATTAAAATAAATAAAAATAATAAAATAATAATTGTTACAAATAAAGGTATTTTTATATATATAAAAGTAAATAAAATAAATATTTTAAAAAGAAATACACAAGGTATAATTTTAATGCGTATAAAAAATATGAATAATGAAAAAATTATAGATTTACAAAAAATAAAATAATTAATATATTATAATTTATGAATTGAAATAATATTATTAATATTGGAAATAGAAGATATTAATGGTCCAAATATCATAATAATAATATCTCCAATTTTAGCATAACCTTTAGAAATACATATTTTTTTACCAATTTTATAAAAATCATTAATTGAATTAATATTATTCACAAATATTGGTATAACACCTCTTATTAATATTAATTTTTTAAAAGTATAATTATATTTAGTTAAAGCTAATATTAAAGATTTAGGAAAATATTTTCTAATAAATCTTACTAATTTTCCCATTTTAGTAAAAACTAAAATTAAAGAAGAATTTATTTTTTTAGAAATATCAACAATACTTTTACATATAAATTCATTTATAGACAAATTATTTTTTTTATAAATAAAATTATTATTAATATTATCAGTACGACAACAAATATTATACATTATTTTAACACATTCAATAGGATATTTACCATTTGCACTTTCTCCAGATAACATAACAGCATCAGTACCATCTAATATTGCATTAGCAACATCTCCAGCTTCAGCTCTAGTAGGTCTAGGGTTTAATATCATAGAATCTAACATTTGAGTAGCTGTAATTACTATTTTTTTATAAAAATTACATTTTTTTATTATCATTTTTTGAGCAAAAATAACATCTTCAATAGGTATTTCTACACCTAAATCTCCTCTAGCTATCATTATTCCATCAGAAATATTTAATATATTATCAAAATTTTTTAAACCTTCTTTATTTTCAATTTTAGAAATAATTTGAATATTTTTTCCATTATTTTTATTTAAAAATTTTCTAATTTTTAATACATCAGAACTTTTTTTAATAAATGATGCAGCAATAAAATCTATATTATTATCACAAGCAAAAATTAAATCTTTTTTATCTTCTTTAGATAAAACAGGTAAATTAATAGAAATATTAGGTAAATTAATTCCTTTATTTTCACCTAAAAAACCACTATTTTTAACTTTGCAAATTAATTTATTATAATTTTTATCAATTACAAACATACTAATTAAACCATCATCTATTAATATATTATCTCCTATATTTAAATCAAATATAAAATTTTTATAAGATACTGCTACAATATTATTATTTCCTATAATATTTTTATCAGAAGTAAAACAAAATATTTGATTTTTTTTTAAAAATACTTTTTTAGAATTTTCTAATTTAAGAGTACGAATTTCAGGACCTTTAGTATCTAAAATTATAACTATTTTTTTTTTAGTTTTATCCATAACATTATTTAAAATTTTAATATATTTTTTATAAACATAATGATCTCCATGAGAAAAATTTAATCTTATTGCATCTATAAAATTAAATAATTTAATTAATATATTTTTATTATAAATACTAGGACCCATAGTACATATTATTTTTGTTTTTTTCATATTAAATTTTTTAAATTAATTTTTTTAATAAATATACGTTCTAGTGGAATCGAACCACTGACTTCCATTACGTCAAAATGGTACTCTACCTCTGAGTTAAGAACGTAATATCATAAATTATAATATATAAAATAAAAATTGTATAATAATATTATACAATTTTTATTAATAATATTAAACTTTTAAATTATGAAAAAAAATATAATTGAAGAATTAAAATCAAGAAATTTAATAATACAAATATCTAATAAAAAAAATATATTAAAATATATAAAAAAAAAAAATATAAGTATATATTGTGGATTTGATCCAACATATAAAAGTTTACATATAGGACATTTAATACCAATATTAACTTTAAAAAGATTTCAAAATTATGGATATAAAATAATAATACTAATAGGAAAATTCACTACTTTAATAGGAGATCCAAGTTTTCAAAATAAAAAAAGAAAAAAATATAATAAAAATAAAATCAATAAATTCAGTAAAAATATAATAAAACAAATAAAAAAAATAATACCTAATAAAATAAAAATAATTAAAAATAATAAATGATTTAAAAATATGAAAATAAATTTTTTTTTAAAAAATTTATGTAATCATTTTATTGTTAATAAAATGTTAAATAAAAAAACAATAAAAAATAAAAATATATTAAATAAAAAAGGAATTAATTTTAAAGAATTAAGTTATCCAATATTACAAAGTTATGATTTTTTATATTTATTTAATAAAAAAAAAACAATAATTCAAATAGGAGGATCAGATCAATGAGGAAATATAATATCAGGAATAAATTTAATTAATAAAATTAATAAAAAAAAATCTTTTGGAATAACACTACCTCTTATAATAAATAAAAATGGTAAAAAATATAGTAAATCAGATAAAAATACAATATGATTAGATGATAAAAAAACTACACCATATGAATTTTATCAATTTTGATTAAATATAGAAAATAATAAAGTATATGATTATTTAAAACAACTTACATGAATAAAAATAAAGAAAATAAAAAATATAATAAAAAATAAAAATATAAAAAAATTAAAAAAAATTCTTGCAAAAAAAATTACAAAAATAGTACATGGTAAAAAAAATATTAAAAATATAAAATATGTTATTAATTTTTATTTTAATAAAAAAAAAAATATAACAATAAAAAAATTAAAAAAAATATTTAATTTTAAAATACCAAAAATTAAATTAAAAAATAATATTAAAAAATTAAAAAACATATTATTATTATTAAAAATAAGTAAAACAAAATCACAAGCTAATAAATTAATACATTATTCTTCTATTAAAATAAATTATAAATTAATAAATAATATAAATTATAAAATAAAAAAAAAAGATAAATATTTTAATAAATTTACAATAATTCAAAAAGGAAAAAAAAATTTTTTTTTAATTAAATGAATATAATAAAAAATTATAAATATTTATTTAAAAAATTTTTAATTATATATATTATATATATATTATATATATATATATATATATATATATATATATATATATTATATATATATTAAAAATATTAATTTAATTATTTAAAATTTTTTAATAAAAAAATTAAAATAATAAATAAATTTTATTTTTTTTTATTTAAAAATTTAAATTTAGATATACTTTTATATTTATAAAAATTTTTTAAATCTTCTTCTATTCTAATTAATCTATTATATTTACAAATTCTTTCAGATCTACTCATAGAACCAGTTTTAATTTGCCCTGAACCAGTTCCTACAGCTAAATCAGCAATAGTAGTATCTTCAGATTCTCCAGATCTATGAGAAATAATTACTGAATAATTATTTTTTTTTGCTAAATTAATAGTTTTTAAAGTTTCTGTTAATGTTCCAATTTGATTAAATTTAATTAATATAGAATTAGCTACTTTTAAATCTATACCTTTTTTTAAAAAATTAATATTAGTAACAAATAAATCATCTCCAACTAATTGAACATTTTCACCTAAAATACTAGTTAAATATACATAACCTTTTCAATCTAATTCACTTAAAGGATCTTCTATAGAAATAATAGAATATTTTTTTATAAAATTATTTAATAATTCTGTAATTTCATAAAAATTATATTCTTTATTATCTAAAATATATAAATTTTTATTTTTATTATAATATTTTGAAGAAGCACAATCTAAAGATATATAAACATCTTTTCCTAAAATATATCCAGATTTTTTAATAGAATTTTTTATTAAAATTAAAGCTTCTTCATTAGAAAATAAATCAGGAGCATATCCTCCTTCATCACCAATAGATATTTTTTTATTATTAATTTTTAATATTTTATATAAATTATGAAAAATTTCAGAACACATTCTAATACAATGTTTAAAATTTTTTGCCCCAATAGGTTGAATCATAAATTCTTGTATATCAATATTATTATCAGCATGACATCCACCATTAATAATATTTACCATAGGTATAGGTAAAATAAATTTTTTATTACCTATTAAATTTCCAATATATTTATATAAAGGAATTTTTAAAGATTTAGCAGTTGCTTTAGCTATTGATAAAGATACTGCTAATATAGAATTAGCACCTAATTTATATTTTAAATCTGTTCCATCAAGATTTATCATTGTATTATCTATATCATTTTGATTTTCAGAATCCATACCAATAATTTCTTTAGATATAATATTATTAATAATAAATACAGATTTTAATACCCCTTTACCTAAATATCTAGATAAATCATTATCACGCAATTCTATAGCTTCATTTAAACCTTTAGAAGAACCTGAAGGAACAATAAATCTTCCATAAGAACCATCTTCTAAATAAGTTTCAGCTTCAACAGTAGGATAACCACGAGAATCTAATACCTCTCTACCTATAATTTTAATTATTTTGCTCATAAAATCCTTAAATTTAATAAATATTTAATATATATTGTATAAATATATATTATATTATAATATTATGATATAATAATTAATTATAATTAGTGGGATAGAGCAGTGGTAGCTCATCGGGCTCATAACCCGAAGGTCGTTGGTTCAAATCCAACTCCCACAATTAATTATTAAAATAAAAATATATAATATTATATAAATAAATAAATAATAATAATTTAATAATATTTATTAAAATATTTAAAAATTTATTTATAAAAAAAATAAAATAATATAAAAATTTTTCAAAAAAAAAAATAAAACATTTTCTAATATACTTAAAAATAAAAAAAAAATAAATATATTAATTATAATATTTTCAAATATTAAAAATTTATATTTTAATAATAAAAAATATTTAATTAATATATAAATATAAATAAAAGAAAATATTTCATTTAAAAAATTTTTTTTTAAATTAAATATAATATAAATAAAAAATAAAAAAAAATGAAAAATACTAAATTTTTTCATAAATTAAATAAATATAAATTAATAATATACATTTACTAAATATAAACCATAAGGTTTAATCATATATATATTAAAGATTTTTTTATTTCTATAATAAAGAAAATCTTTTATTCAAAATACAGAATATTTATATGTACCTACTAATAATAAACTACTAATTATATTTCTTACCATATGATATAAAAAAGAATTAGCTTTTATATCAAAAAAAATAAATTTTTTATATTTATATATATTTATATAAAAAATTATTTTATATGGATTTTTTGATTCACACTTAGAAGATCTAAATGAACTAAAATCATGTTTTCCAATTAAACATCTGGATGCTTTTAACATTAAATTAATATCTATATATTCATTATAATATGTTACTAATTTATTTAAAAAAATAGATTTATTATCTATATTACACATTACATATATATATCTTCTAGCAATAGCATTATATCTACTATGAAAATTAATAGAAACATATTTTATTCATTTTATTAAAATATAATTTAATAAAACATTATTTAAATAATTCAAAATTAAATTAATTTTAATATATTTTTTTATATCAAAATGAAAAATTTGACCTAAACTATGCACACCTATATCAGTTCTACTAGAACAAAATATTTTTATATTATAATTAAAAAATAAAGATAAATAATTTTCTATAACACATTGTATACTATTATCATTTTTATTTTGTTTTTGTCAACCATGATAAAAAAAACCATTATATTGTATACAAACTAATAATCTATACATTAATTTTATTTTTATTAAAACGTAAATAATATAATTTTGATTTTTTTATTTTTTTATTTTTTTTAATTATTTTTATAGAATAAATTATAGGTGAATAAATTTTAAATAATTTTTCAACACCTTCTCCATAAGATATTTTTCTTAAAATAAAAGAAGAATTTATACCTTTATTTTTTATAGATATAACTATACCTTTAAAAATTTGTAATCTTTTTTTATTTAATTCTATAATTCATATTTTAACTTCCAAAACATCTCCAGTTATAAAATTAATTTTAATATTATTATTATTAATATTTTTTTTTTCCACATAATTTATAATACTATTTTTCATTTAAAAATTCCTTAATAAATATAAAATTATTTATTTTTATTTATTAAAAATAAAGATTTTAATAAATATGGTTTTATAAACAAAGTTTTTATAAAAGACATTTTAAATCTTCATAAAAATATTTTTTTATGATTTCCAGATAATAAAACTTTAGGTATAGATAAATTATTAAAAATTCTAGGTCTAGTATAATTAGGATATCCTAATAATTTATTATTTATATAATTAAAAGAATCAGATTTTAAAGATTTTATATTATTTAAAACACCAGGAATTTTTCTTATTAAAACATCTATTAAAACTAAACTAGAAATTTCACCACAACTAATTACATAATCACCTATAGAAATTTCAATATCAACATAATTATCAATAATACGTTGATCTATACCATTATATCTACCACAAATTAAAATTAAAGAATTATAATTTAATAACTTATTAATTAAATTATTATTTATAATTTGACCTTGAGGAGATAAATAAATAACAAAAGTATTATAATTATTTTTTTTTATACTACTTATTGATAAAAATAAAGGTTCTGGTTTAAATAATAATCCAGCTCCACCCCCATAAACTTTATCTTCATAATTATTATTATTATATATAAAATTAAAAAGATTAATAATATTAATATTTATTATCTTTTTTTTTAAAGCTTTATATATTAATCCATTTTTTAAAGGAGATTTAAAAAAATTAGGATTAATTGTAATTATATTAAAATTCATATTATAAATTTTTTATAAATTATTTTTTTTATATTTTTTTAATATAAATAAAACTCTTTTAGATATAAAAGCACCATATTTAATTCATTTATTTAAAATATTCATATTTATAAAAATATTATTTTTATTTTTAAAAGAACCAAAAGGATTATAAAATCCTATTTTTTCAATAAATTTACTATTACGAAAATATCTTTTATCAGATACAACAATATTATATATAGGTAATTTTTTTCTACCATAACGAGATAAACGTATTTTAATCATAAATAAATCCTTTAATAATAAATAAATATATAAATAATATAGTGGGAAAGGGATTCGAACCCTTGATACATAAAAGTATACATATTTTCCAAACATGCTCTTTAAACCACTCAGACATCCCACTATATATAAATTATAATAAATTAAAATATTTTTGACAATTATAATTAAAATAATATATAATAAAAATATTAATTTATTCCTCTGTAGTTCAGTTGGTAGAACAACGGACTGTTAATCCGTATGTCACTGGTTCAAATCCAGTCGGAGGAGTTATTATAAATTAATATATTTTTTATCATAATTAATATTTTTTTTTATAAATATTTTACGATATTTAATACTATCTCCCATTAAAACTTTAAATAATTTATCTGCTTTAATAGTATCTTCAATATATATTTTAGACATATATCTATTTTTTGGATTCATTGTAGTATTTCATAATTGATCTGGATTCATTTCTCCTAAACCTTTATATCTTTGTATAAAAATATATTTTTTTTTTTTTTTAATTACATATTTTATTAAATTATAAAAATTTGAAAAATATTTTTTTTTATTATTTATTAAAATATATTTTTTATAATTTTTATTAAAAAAATATAATTTTTTACCTAAATTTAATAAAGAATAATAATAATTTTTTAAAAAAAATATATCAATATTAACATATTTATAAATAAAATTATCAAAAAAAATAAATTTAAATTTATAAAAATTATTTTTATTATCCTTTAATAATTTACAAACAATTTTTTTTTTTAAAAAAATATTTTTATTTAAATAAATTAAAAAATTTTTTAATCATAAATTATAATTAATATAATTATTAATATTTAATTTTTTAAAAAACATTAAAGAATTTAATAAATAAATTATAAATTTATTTTTTTTTTTAGAAATTAATTTTATAAAATTTAAATAATTAATAACTAATTTAATTAATTTATTATTTTTTAATAAAATATTATTATTACCCTTATATATATTAATATTTTTAAAATAAAAATAAATTTTATATTTTATTAAACTATTTTCATTAGAAACATAATATTCTTTATTTAAATATTTAATTCTATATAAAGGAGGACGTGCTATATATAAATGACCATTATTTATTAAATCAGGCATATATCTATAAAAAAAAGCTAATAATAAAGTTCTAATATGAGCACCATCTATATCTGCATCAGTCATAATAATAATATTATTATATCTTAATTTTTTTAAATTAAATTTTTTATATTTAATTCCACAACCTAAAACAGATATTAAAATATTTATTTCTTCAGAAAATAAAATTTTATTTAAATTAGTTTTTTCAACATTAATAACTTTACCTTTTAAAGGTAAAACAGCTTGATTAAATCTATTTCTACTTTGTTTAGCTGAACCACCAGCAGAATCACCTTCAACTAAAAAAATTTCATTCAATTTAGAATTTTTTTGTTGACAATCAGCTAATTTACTTGCAATAAAAGATAAATCATATTTATTTTTTTTTTTATTTAAATTTTTAATTTTTTTAATAAGTTCTCTATTTTTAGAAGAAATTAAAATTTTATTTATAATATTTTTTGCATCAATAGGATTTTCTAAAAAAAAATTAAATAAATTATCACTTATTAAAGATTCTACTAAAAATTTTACTTCAGAAGAAATCAATTTATTTTTAATTTGTGAAGAAAATTTAGGATTATTCATTTTTATAGATAAAATAGCATATAATCCTTCTCTAGTATCATTTCCAATTATATTATAATTATATTTTTTTTTATTATTAATTTCTTTATTAAAATATAAATTAATAGTACGAGTTATAGATAATTTTAAGCCAGATAAATGAGTACCACCATCACATTGAAATATATTATTTGTATAACATAAAATATTATTTTTAAATGTATCAACTCATCTACATGCAAATTCTAAAATAATATTTTTTTTTTTTTTTTTAAAATAAAATATATTTTTATGAATTATATTTTTATTATTTATTAAATATGATAAAAAAGATTTAATACCACCATAATTTAAAAAAATATTATTTTTATTTTCTAATAAACTTATTAAAGTTATTTTTAAACCATTATTTAAATAAGATAATTCATTTAATTTATTAAATAAAATATCATATTTAAAATTATAAAAATTAATAAAAATACTTTTATCAGGTCAAAAACGTATATAAGTACCAGTTTTATCTGTATTACCAATTATAGAAACATTACTTTTAGGTTTTCCATAAGAATAAATCTGATAAAATATTTTATTTTCTTTATATATTTTTAATATTAATTTTTTAGAAAGTGCATTTACAACTGAAAGACCTACTCCATGTAAACCTCCAGAAATATCATAAGAATTATTATCAAATTTACCTCCAGAATGAAGTACAGTCATAATTAATTCTATTGCTGGTAATCCAGTATCTTTATGTATATCAACAGGAATACCTCTACCATCATCTAAAATTGAAACTGAATTATCTTTATATAAAGTAATAATTATATTTTTACAAAAACCAGATAAAAACTCATCAACAGAATTATCAATTATTTCAAATATCATATGATGTAAACCAGAATCATCAGATGTATCACCTATATACATACCTGGACGTTTACGTACACCTTCTAAACCTTTTAATACTTTTATATTTGAAGAATCATAAATATTTATTGACATAATTTATATACTCATTAAAAAAAATATAAATTATATAATTTATAACTTAACAGGCATTATCATATAAGTTAAAAAAATATTATTTATATCAATTATTTTAATTATTGAATAAGAATCTTTAATATAAAAACGTATTTTAGAACATTTTCTTATAGATTTAAATATATCTAAAATATATTTTATATTAAAACTAATTTCAATTTTTTTACCATTATAATCTAAAAATATTTTTTCTTTTATTTTATTATTATTAAAATCATTAGTATAAATTAATAATAAATTATTATAAAAAATTAATGTTACATAACTAAATAAATTACCATTTATTATAGAAGCACGTATTAAAGCATTTTTAATTTCTTTAATATCTATATCAACATAAATATAATTATTAGATAAACATAAAATACTCTTATAATCTGGAAAAGAACCATCTATTAAACTTGAATAAATTATAATATTATTATAAATAATTTTAATCATATTATTATTAACATAAAAAAAAATATTTTCATTAATATTTAAATTTAATAATTTAAATAATTCTATAATTAAATTTTTAGGAATTATTAAAGAAAAATATTTATTTTTTTTATATTCAAAATTATTTAATAATTTATATACAGAAATACGATAACCATCAGTAGTAACAAAATATAAAATATTATCATATAACTCTATTAACATACCATTTAAATAATAATAAATATCTTGATCTCCAATAAATAAATATATATTAAATATAATATTTTTTAAAATATAACTATTTAATGAAAAATTAAAATCAAAAAAAATATTTTTATTTAATAAAGGAAAATCATTAGAAGGTAATGTTGATAATAAAGATATACTATTTAAACAAGTAATTTTAAATTTTTTTTTTAAATAAGAAATATTTATTATAGAATTTTTAGGAAAACTACAACATAATTCATAAAATTTATTTAAATTTACAGTTATAGATCCATCATTAAAAAATTCATTTTTAGATAAAATTATAGTATAACTAATTTCCATATCTAAATTAGTTACTATAAAATTTAATTTATTTTTTTTTAAAATTAATAAAATATTTGATAAAATTGGATTTTTTGAAGATTTATTTATATAAGTATTAAATTTACTTAATAAAATAATTATTTTTTCTTTTTTTATAATAAAATGCATATTTATATTTTAATATTATTTTTAATTAAATTATTAAATTTTTTTACTTAAATATTATTTAAATATAATTTTTAATATTTTTATAAAAATAAATTATAATAAAATAATTAAAATTATTAATAAATTATTAAATTTTAATAAATTATAATTAATTATTTTTATTAAAATTATAAATATTTATTTAAAACATATAACTAATTTATAATAAAATTTAAATAATATTTTTAATAAAAATATTATAATAATTAAATATAATTTTTTTTATATAAAAAATAATATTATTATCATATAAATTAAAAAAATTATATAATATATTATTTATAAAATCAACAATATTATTAAAAAATAAAAATATTAAAATTTACATTTAAACTAATAATTTATTTATTAATTTTTAAAATATTATTATAATATAAAATATATAATAATTTATTAAATTTAAAATATAATTAAATATAAATATAAAAATATGAAAAGAACATTTCAACCATCAAAAATAAAAAAAAAAAATAAACATGGATTTAGAAAAAGAATGAAAACTAAAAATGGAAGAAAAATTATCTCTAACAAAAGAAAAAAAAATAAACATAAAATATTTTAATAAAATTAATAAAAATAAAAATATTAAAATAAAAATAAAAAAATATAAATATATAATATTGAAAAATTATAAAAATAATAAAATATATTCTAAAATAGCAATAATAATAAAAAAAAAAAATATTAAATTAGCAACATTAAGAAATAAATTTAAAAGAATAATACTTGAAACATTTAGAATAAATCAATATAAAATTAAAAAATTAAACTATTTAATAATATTAAAAAAAAATATTTTATTTTTAAAAAAAAAATATATATTTAAATATTTTATTAAAATTTGAAAAAAATATTATATAATACAAAATCATAAAAAATAAATATATTTAATAAAAATAAAAAAAATAAATAAAATTATATTAAATATAATATTTATATTATTAAAAAAATTAATAAAAATAATAAAAATGAATAATAAAAGAGATACTATATTAGCTCAATCTACTCCTGTAGGATATGGAGGTATAGGAATAATAAGAATATCTGGAAATAAAGTAAAAAATATATATAATATAATGTTTAAAAAAAAAATAAAAGATAGATATGCAATTTATTCACCAATAAAAAATAAAAATAATATAATTATAGATTATGGAATAATTATATATTTTAAATCTCCTAATTCATTTACTGGAGAAGATATTTTAGAAATACATAGTCATGGAGGACAAAAAATAATTGAATTAATAATAAATTCTATAATTGATTTAAATATTAAAAATTTAAGAATAGCAAATGCTGGAGAATTCACTGAAAGAGCTTTTATTAATAAAAAAATAGATTTAATACAAGCAGAATCTATAAAAGAAATTATATATGCTAATTCTAAAAGTAAAATATTTTCAGCAATATCATCTTTTAAAGGAAAATTATCTAATAAAATTAAAAATATTATTAATATAATAAAAAATAATTTAATAAATATAGAAAAAGAAATAAATTTTTCTAATAAAAATATAAAAAAAAAAAAAATAAAAAAAATAAAAAATAATATATTAAATATTTATAAAAAAATAAAAAAATTATATAAAAATATTAAAAAAAATATAAATATTAAAAATAATATTAAAATAATAATAATTGGTAAACCTAATGTAGGTAAATCCAGTTTAATGAATATTTTAACATCAAAAAATATATCAATTGTAACAAATATAAAAGGTACTACAAGAGATATAATTAAAAAAAATATAATAATAGAAAATAAAGATATAAAAATAATAGATACAGCTGGTATACATAAAACAAAAAATAAAATAGAAAAAATAGGTATAAAAAAAACATGAAAAGAAATTAAAAAATCAAATATAATATTATTTATAGTAAATTCAAATAAAATATCAAAAAAAAATATTATAAATTTTTATAAAAAAAAAATATTAAAAAAAATTAAAAAAAAAAATAAAATAAATATTTTAATACGTAATAAAATAGATTTAACAAAAGAAAAATTTAATATTATTAAATATAAAAAATATATAATAATAAATATATCAATTAAAAAAAAAATAGGAATTAAAGAATTAATTAATATAATTAAAAAAAAAATAAAAAATAAAAATATAAAAAATAATTTTTTAACAAATAAAAGACATATAAATTTAATTAAATTAACTATATATAATATAAAAAAAAATATTAAATTAATAAATCAATATAATTTTAATAAAAATATAAATTTAGATTTAATATATCAAAATTTATTTGATAGTCAAAAATATTTATGTGAAATTTTAGGAAAAAATATAATTTTATCAAAAAATATTATAAAACAAATTTTTTCTAATTTTTGTATAGGAAAATAATTAATTAAATATAATTTTTAATTAAAAAAAATAAAATGTTTATAAAAATTGTAAATAAATATTTTTATAAAAGAATAGATATATTTTTATCAAAAAAATTAAAAAAATATTCAAGAAATAAAATACAAAAATTAATAAAAAATAAAAATATTTATATAAATAATAAAATTGTAAAAAAAAATAATACTAAAATTTATAATAAAGATATAATAAAAATATTTATTAAAAAAAAAATAAATAAATATAAAATAAATAAAAAAATAAAAATAAATATAATTTATGAAGATAAATATTTAATAATAATTAATAAAAATAAAAATACAATAATTCATCCAGGTGCAGGACATAAAAATGATACTTTAATTAATAAATTAATATATTTATATCCTAATATATATCCTAATTTAAAAAGATGTGGAATAATACATAGATTAGATAAAGATACAACAGGTTTATTAATAATATCTAAAAATAAAAAAAGTTATATTAAATTAATTAAAAATTTAAAAAAAAAAAAAATAATTCGTATATATAAAACTTTAGTATTTGGTAAAATTAAAAATAAAATAAAAAAAATAGAAACATATATAAAAAGAAATAAATATAATAGAAAAATAATGTCAATATCAAAAACAGGTAAAAAAGCAATAACATATATTAAAATAATAGAAAAATTTAAATATTTTACATTTTTAGAAATAAAATTAGAAACTGGAAGAACTCATCAAATAAGAGTACATATGAATTATTTAAATAATCCTATAGTAGGAGAAAAAATATATACTAAAAAAAATATTTTAAAAAAATATAAAATTTCTAAATTAATATTAAATAAAATAAATAAATTAAATAGACAAGCATTACATGCATCTACATTAATATTTAAACATCCAATTAAAAAAAATAAAATAGTAATAAATTCTTTTATACCTAAAGATATATTAAATATAATATTTTGATTAAGACAAGAAAAAAATACTTAAGAATTTAACTTTAATCATCTTTCTAAAATTAAAACAGCAGATATTGCATGAATATCATAATTAGAATAAAAAGAATTATATAATTTAAAATTACAATTTATAAAATTTCTAGCAGCACAAGAAGTAAATCTTTCATCTGAAAAAAATATTTTTAAATTAAATTTATTAATTAAATTATTTGCAAAATTTTTTATATAAATTTTAATTAATTTACATTTATTATTTTTTATATAATAATAAGGATAACCAATTACAGCTATTTTAATTAATCAAATATCTAAAATTTTTTTAATATCCATTCAATTTACAGGTATTCCATTTTTAGCATTTATAGAAATAATAGGGTTAGCTGTTTTAGTATAAAACTGACCTATAGCTATACCAATATTCTTCATACCAAAATCAAAAGAAATAATAAACATATTATATAATAACTATAATTAAATATATAATATATATTTTTAATAAAAATTAATATATTATATATAATAATCAAAATAATAAAATATTAAAAAAAATAAAAATTATAATATTAAAAATAAATATATTTAATAATTTATAATTAAATTATTAATAAATTATAATAATATTTCATTAATTAAAAAATAAATATTTTAATAAAAATTTATTATTTAATAAATATATTATAATTTTAAATAATATAAATAAAAATTATAATAAAATATAATAATTTATCATAAATCAAATGTTAAATAAAAAATATATAAATAAATATAAACAAGGTTTTAAAATAAATATAAAAAATGATGATATAAAAAAAGGTATAAATACGAATACTATAATTAAAATTTCAAAAAAAAGAAATGAACCAAATTGAATGCTTAATTTAAGATTAAAAGCATTTAATATATGAAAAAAAATGAAAGAACCAAAATGATTTAATGGTAAATATAAAAAAATAAATTATAAAAAATATAAATATTATTCTGCACCAAAAAAAAAAAAAAATAAAAAAATAAAAAAAATATTTAAAAAATTAAAAATTCCATTAAAAAAAAATATAAATAATATTGCAGTAGATGCTATATTAGATTCTATATCTATAAAAACAACTTATAAAAAAAATCTTTTAAAATTAGGAATAATATTTTGTTCAATAAATGAAGCAATAAAAAAATATCCTAAATTAATAAAAAAATACATATGTAAAATAATTCCAATAAATGATAATTTTTTTTCTTCTCTTAATACAGCAGTTTTATCAGATGGAACATTTATATATATTCCAAAAAATATTTCTTGTCCAATTAATTTATCATCTTATTTTAGAATAAATGCTAAAAATATAGGACAATTTGAAAGAACTTTAATAATACTTAAAAAAAATAGTTATTTAAATTATATAGAAGGATGTTCTGCTCCAAAAAGAAAAAAAAATCAATTACATGCAGCAGTAGTAGAAATTATTTTATATGATAATGCAAAAATAAAATATTCTACTATACAAAATTGATTTCCTGGAAATAAATTTAAAAAAGGTGGTATATATAATTTTGTTACAAAAAGAGCATTATGTAAAGGTAAAAATAGTAAAATATCTTGAATACAAATAGAAAAAGGAGCTAATATAAATTGAAAATATCCTAGTACTATATTATTAGGTAATAAATCTATAGGTAATTTTTATTCATTATCACTTACTAAATTAAATCAACAATCTGATACTGGTACAAAAATGATTCATATAGGAAAAAAAACTAAATCAATAATTATAGCTAAAAATATAGCACAAGATAAAAGTAGAAATACTCATAGAAGTATAGTTAAAATATATAAAAAATCAAAAAAATCTAAAAATTTTACTCAATGTGATTCATTAATAATAGGTAAAAATTCTTCTGTTTATACAATTCCATCTATACAATCAAAAAATAAATATTGTAATATAGAACATGAAACATATTCATCATATATAAAAAAAGAACAAATATTTTTTTTATTACAAAGAGGTATAAATAAAAAAAATGCAAAATATATGATTATAAATGGTTTTTGTGAAAAAATATTAAATATGTTACCTATAGAATATTATTTAGAAATTAAACATAATATATTTAATAATTAAAAACAATGTATATATTAAATATAAAAAAATTAAATGTTAAATTTAAAAAAAAAAAAATAATAAATAATTTAAATTTAAAAATAAAAAAAAAAGAAATACATATTTTAATGGGTCCAAATGGTTCTGGAAAAAGTACTTTATCATTAGTAATAGCAGGTAATAAAAAATATAGAATTACAAAAGGAAAAATATTATTTAATAAAATTAAAATAAATAAATTATCAGTAAATAAAAGAGCTAAAAAAGGATTATTTATATCATTTCAAAATTCTATTGAAATACCAGGTTTAAATAATGAATTTTTTTTACAACAATGTATTAATTCAATAAGAAAATATAATAAAAAAAAAATTCTTAATATTATAGAAATAAGAAAAAAAATATATAAAATAATAAAAAAATTAAATTTTTCTAAAAAATTTTTATCTAGATCATTAAATGAAAATTTTTCAGGAGGAGAAAAAAAAAAAAATGATATTCTTCAAATATTATTATTAAAACCTAAAATGATTATTTTAGATGAAATAGATTCAGGTTTAGATATAAATAATTTAAATTTAATTTTAAATATAATAAATAATTTAAAAAAAAAAAATAAATCTTTTTTAATAATTACACATAATCCAAAAATTATTAATAATCTTAATACAGATTTTATTCATATTTTACATAAAGGTAGAATAATTAAATCAAGTAAAAAAAATATATATAAAATAATAAAAAAATATGGTTATAAAAAATTTATTAAATAAAAATATTATAAAAATTAAATTTATTAAAATTATTATTTTAATAAAAAAAAATAATAATAAAATATATATAACTAAATATATAAATAATTTAATAAATATTAAAATATTAAATAATAAATTAAACAATAATATAAATATAATTATTTATAAAATATATAACAAAAATATAATAATACATATTATTTATTTATATAAAAATAATAATATTAATAACAATATTAAATTAATAATAAAAAAAAATAATTATATAAATATTATTGAAGAACATATTGATATAAATAAAAAAAAAAAAAAATATATAAATTATAAATTAAATATAATTATTAAAAAAAATGTTAAATTAAATTATTTTAAAATTATTAATTTAAATAAAAAATCAATTTTTATAAATAAAAAAAATATTAAAATTAAAAAAAAATCTATATTTAATAAATATATATTTTTAATAAATTCAAAAAAAATAAAAATTAAAAATATAATAAATTTATATAAAAATTCTCATATAAATATTAATGGTATTTATATAATTAAAAAAAAAATTAAAATTTATTATAAAATACATATTATACATAATAAATGTAATTCAAAAAGTTATCAAAAATATAAAAATATAATTTTATCAAATGGAATAATAAAAATTATAACAATAATAACAATACTTAAAAAATCTTATAATAGTATAATTTATTTAGAAAATAACAATTTATGTTTTAATAAACCTAATTTAATATTTACAAAACCTCAATTAAATATTAAAAATAAAAAATCAAATTGTAAACATAAAATAACTATAAATAGTATTAATAAAAAAATATATTTTTATTTATCTACTAGAAGTTTAAATACATATAAAATTAAAAAAATATTATATATAATATTTATTAATGATATAATCAATAAAATTAAAAATAAAATAATAAAAAAATATATATATAAAATAATAATAAAAAAATATAAATAAAATGATTTATAATATAAATAAAATAAGATTAGATTTTCCAATATTAAAAAAAAGAATAAATAAAAAAAGAATAATATATTTAGATAATGCATCTACATCTCAAAAACCAAAAATAGTAATAAAAAATCAAACTAAATTTTATAAAAATTATTATTCTTCAGTAAATAGAAGTATTTATACATTAAGTAATATAAATTCAAATAAAATAGAAGAAATAAGAATAAAAATATCAAAATTTATAAATGCAAAATCTCCAGAAGAAATAATATTTACTAATAATAGTACAGAATCACTTAATTTTTTAGCATATAGTTTAACAAAAAATATTAATAAAAATGATAATATAATTATATCTATAATTGAACATCATTCAAATATAATACCATGATATTTAATATCTAAAAAAATTAATTATAAATTAAAAATAATTAAAATTAATAAAAAAGGATTTATAAATATAAATGATTTAAAAAAAAAAATAAATAAAAATACTAAAATAATATCAATTACACATATTTCAAATGTATTAGGTATTAAAAATCCAATAAAAAAAATAATAAAAATAGCAAAAAAAAAAAATATATTAACTATAATAGATGGATCACAAGCTATATCTCATATAAAAATAAATGTTCAAAAAATAAATTGTGATTTTTATATATTTTCAGGTCATAAAATTTATGCACCAACAGGAACAGGAATATTATATTGTAAAAAAAAAAATTTAAATAATCTTAATATATGAAAATCAGGAGGAGGAATAATAGCTAATATAAATATAAAAAAATATAAAATAAATAATATACAATTTATTAATTCTCCATGAAAATTTGAATCTGGCACTTTAAATATAGAATCTATCATAGGATTAGGAGATGCAATTAATTATATTAATAAAATAGGAATAAAAAATATAATTAATTATGAAAAAAAAATAATTAAATATACATTAAATAAACTAAAAAATATACCTGAAATAATAATATATGGATCAAAAAAAAAAATAAGTATTATATCATTTAATGTAAAAAATAATCATTGCTATGATATAGGAATGTTATTAAATCAAAATGGTATATTTATAAGAACTGGAAATCAATGTGCTATTCCAACAATGAAATTATATAATATATCTGGTATTTGTAGATTATCAATAGCAATGTATACATCAAAAAAAGATATTAATACATTTATATATGTATTAAAAAAAATTATTAATTTAAAAAAATAAAATGTATAAATTAATATCAAAAAAAAAAATTTTTAAAGAAATAATCTTATTAAAAAAATATAAAGATAAATTAATTTATTTAATCGAACTAAGTAAAATATTACCTTTAAAAAAAAAAAATATAAAAAATAAAAAAAATATTATATATGGTTGTCAAACTAATATATGAATTAAAATAAAAAATAAAAATAATTTTATAAAAATAAATGCAGATAGTGATTCTTTAATAATAAAAGGAATTTTAAGTATTATAATAATAATTTTAAATAATAAAAAAATTAAAAAAATAAAAAAAATAAATATTAAAAATATTCTAAAAAAAATAAATATATTTAATAATATATTAAATTATAAAATTATAGGATTAAAATCTATTTTTTTATATATAAAAAAAAAAATAAATAATTTTTAAAATATATATATAAATTATTAATAATAAAAATAAAATTTATTAAATAAATAATTATTATTAAATATAATAAAAAATTAATATTTTATATTATTTTTAAATTTAAATATATTAAAAATTTTATATAATAAATAACAAATTTAATTTTTTAATTTATATATTAAAACATATAACAATAAATTTTATTAATCTGAATATAATAATTCAGACTAATAAAATTATTGAATATATTAATTATTAATATATTATAATATAATTTTTTTAAAAATTTAAATTTATAAATAATTAAAAAAATAATTATTTTTTATTTTTTAAAGAATTTATACAATCTATAGCTGATTGAACATTAATAATTTTTTCAGCTTCATCATCAGATATCTCTATATTAAATTCTTCTTCTAATGCCATTATTAATTCTATTACATCTAAAGAATCAGCTCCTAAATCATTAATAAAAGATTTTTCATTTTTTATATTTTCTAATTTAATATTTAATTGATCACTAATTATTTTTTTAATACGATTTTCTATATTACACATATTTAATATAACCTATAAAAATTATTAATTAAAAAATATATTTATTAAAAAATATACATATAAATTTTATACATATTTATTTTTTTTTTCAAATAAAAATTATAAATTATTTATATAACTTTTTTTCCTTTATAAAAACCATTTTTACTAATATGATGATATAAACTTATTTCATTATTTATTTTATTTTTATATAATACAGGTAAAGATAAATTATCATGTGATCTACGATGACCTCTTTTTGATCTACTTTTTTTACTTTTTTGTACAGCCATATTATTAACCTTATTATTTTTTATAATTTTAAAAATTAAATTAATTTATTTATAATTGATAAAAAATTTTTATCTAAATTAGCATATAATTTTATATATTTATTTAAAAAAGGATGAAAAAAATATATAGAATAAGAATGTAAAAACAATCTTTTTATATTAAATTTTATAAAAAAATTATTATTTTGTTTTTTATTACCATATATATTATCTCCTATAATTGGATATCCTAAATAACTTGTATGTAATCTTATTTGATGATTTCTACCAGTACTTGGTATAATATCTAATAATGTATATTTTTTAAAATATTTTTTTATATAAAATAATGTTTTAGACAATTTACCTTTATTAAAATTATTTGATATACATGAAAAATATCTTTTTTTATAAATATAATTTTTTATATATTTAATATAATTTGGTCATATACCATATACTAAAGCAATATATTTTTTTTTTATTTTATTTAATTTAAAATTTTTATGTAAAAAACGTAATAATCATATATTTTTAGAAATTAATAATAAACCAGAAGTAAATTTATCAATACGATGTATTAATTCTAAATTATTTTTAATATAAATAGATCTAAAAATATCTATAATATTTAAATTAATTTTACTACCTCCATGTACTGAAATACCATAAGGTTTATTAATAGCTATCATATATTTATCTTCATAAATAATATAATTTTTAAATTTATTTGTGATATATTTATCAATATATATATTTTTTTTTATATTTATTAACGGAATTCTAATTATATCATTTATTTTTAATTTATAATTATAAGAAATACGTTTTTTATTTACTCTAATATTACCTTTACGTAATAAAGAATATATTTTATTTTTAGGTAAATTTTTAATTTTTTTAAATAAAAAATTATCAATACGTTGATCTACATTATTACAATCAATTTTTATAAAATTTAAAAAAAAACTATTAACCATTTTATATTATAAATAATTATTTAATAATAAACTATTTAATTTAATAAAATATAATTTAAAATATAAAATAAATAATTTAGAGAATAAAATAATGAAAAAAATATTAATAAATTGCACAAAAAATGAATTACGTGTAGCTTTAATAAAAAATAAAAAATTACATGATTTAAATATAGAAAATAAAAAATATAAAAAAAAAAAATTAAATATATATAAAGGAAAAATATCAAGAATAGAATTAAGTTTAGAAGCTGTATTTATAGATTATGGAGAAAAAAAAAATGGTTTTTTACCAATAAAAAAAATATCAAAAAAATATTTAAAAAATAAATTATATAAAGGAAAAGAATTAATAGTACAAATAAATAAAGAAGAAAGAAATAATAAATGCGCTTTTTTAACTACATTTATAACAATAATAAAAAATAATATAATATTAATGCCAAATAATCCAAAATTAATTGGAATATCAAAAAAAATAATTGGAAAAAATAGAAAAAAAATGAAATTTATGATAAATAAATTAAATTTACCTAAAAATATAGGAATAATAATACGTACATTAGGAATACATGAAAATTTAAAATCTTTAAAATTTAATTTATTATCAAGTATAAAAAAATGAAAAAAAATTAAAAAAAAAGCAAATAAAAAAAACAAACCATGTTTAATATATAAACAAAATAATACTTTAATAAAAATATTTAAAAATTATTTATATGAAAATATAAATAAAATATTTATAGATAATTATAAAAAATATAAATTATTAGTAAAATATTTAAATAAATTAAATAAAAAAAAAATAGTAAATAAAATAAAATTTTATAAAAAAAAAATTCCTTTATTTAAATATTTTAAAATAGAAAAACAAATAAAATTAATACATAAAAGAAAAATAAATTTACCTTCAGGTGGATCAATTATTATAGATACAACAGAAGCATTAACATCAATAGATATAAATTCCGGTAAATATAAAAAATCAACAAATATAGAAACAACTGCATTAAATATTAATTTAGAAGCTTCAAAAGAAATAATTAGACAATTAAGATTAAGAAATATAGGAGGATTAATTGTAATAGATTTTATAGATATGTCATTAAATAAAAATAAAAAAATAATAGAAAATAATTTAAAAGAAATAATAAAAAAAGATAAAGCAAAAATAAATATAGGTTGTATATCTAAATTTGGTTTATTAGAAATGTCTAGACAAAGAATGAATAATTATATTAAAAAATCATATAATTATATATGTTCAAAATGTAATAAATATAATATATAAAAAATTAATAAATTCATAATATATATTAAATATTTATAAATTATTAAAAATATAAATAATATAATATTATTATATAATTTATATTTAAAACATTTATAAAAAAAATAATATATATATAAATTAATAATATTAAATTTAAAATAAATAAAAAATTAAATATTAAAAAAAAATATTTAATTATTTAAATATTATAAAAAAATGAAAAAATATAATCATAATAAAATAGAAAAAATAGTACAAAAATATTGAAAAAAATATAATATTTTTAAAGTTAAATTAGATAAAAAAAAAAAAAAATATTATTGTTTATGTATGTTACCTTATCCTTCTGGAAATTTACATATAGGACATGTAAGAAATTATACAATAGGAGATATTATATCAAGATATCAAAGATTAAAAAAAAAAAATGTATTACATCCTATAGGATGAGATTCATTTGGTTTACCAGCTGAAATTGCTTCTATAAATAATAATATTTCTCCAAAAAAATGAACAAAAAAAAATATAAAATATATGAAAAAACAACTTAAAAAAATAGGTATAAGTTATGATTGAAATAGAGAAATAAATACTTGTAAATCAAAATATTATAAATGAGAACAATTATTATTTATTAAATTATTTAAAAAAAAATTAATATATAAAAAAAAAAAAATAATTAATTGATGTCCTATAGATAAAACAGTATTAGCAAATGAACAAGTAATAAATAATAAATGTTGAAGATGTAATTCAATAATAAAATATAAAAAAAAATCACAATGATTTATAAAAATAACTAAATATGCTAATAAATTAAATAATGATTTAAATAAATTAAATAAATGACCTAAAAAAGTCATAAATATGCAAAAAAAATGAATAGGTAAATATAAAGGATTAGAATTAAATATTAATATTTATAAAACTAAAAAAAAAATAAAAATATTTATAAAAAATATAAATTTATTAATATCAACTTTATGTATAAGTATATCTATTAATAATAAAATAATTAATTTTATTAAAAAAAAAAATCCAAATATATTTAATAAAATAAAAAACAAAATATATAAAAATAATATTAAAAATATTAATAAATGTATAGGTATAAATACTAATTTATATATAAAAAATCCAATTACAAAACATAAAATTCCTATTTGAATAACTAATTTTACAGAAGAATTATATAATACAAATGCAATACTAATATGTCCTAATTTTAATAAACAACATAATTATTTTATTAAAAAATATAAATTAATTAAATTAAAAAAAAAAAAAATAAATATTAAAAATATAAAAAAATATTTAATTAAAAAAAAATTAATTAAAAAAAAAATTATTTTTAAATTAAAAGATTGAGTTATATCTAGACAAAGGTATTGAGGTGTTCCAATACCTATAATAAAAAATAATAACAAATATAAAACTATAAAAAAAAATAAATTACCTGTTAAATTTCCTAAAATAAAAAATATTAATTCAAATAAAAATTTTTTAAAAAAAATAAAAAAATGAAAAAAAATAAAATTAAAAAATAAAATTTGAAAAAAAGAAACAGATACACTTGATACTTTTATGGAATCATCATGATATTATATTAGATATACATGTCCAAAATATAAAAAAAATATATTTAAAAGTAAAAAAGCTAATTATTGATTACCTATAGATACATATATAGGAGGAATAGAACATGCAACAATGCATTTAATATATTTTAGATTTATTCATAAATTTTTTAAAAATATAGGATTAATAAAATCTAATGAACCAGTAAAAAGATTAATTTGTCAAGGTATTGTTTTATCAGATACATATTATTATTTTAAAAAAAATAAAAAAATTTGAATATCACAAAAAAATGTTAAAAAAATATATAAAAATAATAAAACATATTTTTATTTAAAAAATAAAAATATAAAATTAATATATTCTGGTAAAAATAAAATGTCAAAATCTAAAAATAATGGAATAAATCCTTTAAAAATAATAAATAAATATGGAGCTGATACATTAAGATTATTTATAATATTTTCTGCACCTATAAATGAAAATTTATATTGAAATGATTTAAATATAAAAGGATGTTATAGATTTATAAATAAATTATGAATTTTAATATTTAATTTTAAAAAAAAAAAAAAAATAAATTATAATAAAAAAATAAATATTAAAAAATATTATTATATAAAATATAAATTAAATAAAATTATAAAAGAAACAACATATATTTTAAATAAAAAAAATAATTTTAATACAATTATATCTAAAATAATGATTTTTTTTAATTTAATAAAAAAAAATAAAAAAATAAAAAATAAAAAAATTTATAATTTAATAAAAAAATGTATTAATACAATTATAATTTTAATATATCCATTTTGTCCTCATATTACATTTTATTTATGAAAAAAAATGAAAAATAAAAAAATTATAGACAATTCTTTATGACCAAAAATAAATAAAAAAAAAATAATAATTAAAAAAAAAATAAAAATAATATTACAAATAAATGGTAAAACTAAAAAAATAATAAAAATTAAAAATACACTTAACAAAAAAAAAATATTAATATATATATATAAAAATAAAAATATAAAAATTTTTTTAAAAAATAAAAAAATAAAAAATATTATATATATAAAAAATAAAATTATTAATTTTATAACATAATTATTATGAATAAAATTTTTTATAATAAATTTTCTAAAAAAAAAATAAAAAAAAAATATAATTTTTATTATATTATAGGAAATAATTATATAGAAAAACAAAATTGTAAAAATAAAATAAAAAAAATTTTATTAAAAAAAATAAATAAAAATAATATTATAAATGTAATAATAAATAAAAAATATAATTGAAATAATTTAATAAATATTATAATAAAAAATAATTTATTTTCAAAAAAAAAATTAATTATTATTAATATAATAGAAAAAATAAATAATATAAATTATTATATATTTAATTATATAATAAAAAAAATAAACAAATATATATTTATAATATTAATTATAGATTTTAATTATATTAAATTAATAAATTTTAAAAAAAAAATTAATAATATTATAACTATAATATATAATAAAAATTATAGTAAAAATATTATATATTATAATAAATATATAAACTTTAATTATATAAAAAATATAATTTTATTATTATATAAAAAAAATATAAAAAAAATTTTATATTTAATAGATAAAATAAAAAATGAAAAATTTAATAAAATATTAATATTAAATATATTATTTAAATATTTTATTAAAAATATATATAAATATAAAAATATTGAAAAAAAAAAAATATTAAATTTAATAAAAAAAAATGAAATAAATATAAAAAAAAATAAAAATATAAATTTAAAATTATTAATATTAATAATATTTAATAAAAAAATATTAAAATTATATTAATTTATTTATAATATTATTATAATATACTTTATTTCTCTTAATAATATTTAAAAACATATCTTTATTTGAATAAATACTAATTTTTTTTATAGAACGAGTTAATGCAGTATATAATATTTTTTTATCTAACAAATTATAAAAATAATTAGGTATTATTAATAATATATGATTAAATTCTGATCCTTGCGATTTATGTACTGTTATAACTCATGTTAATTCTCAAAAAATAAAATTATTAAAATAAATAATAATATTATTATTATTATTAATATTTGAAAAAAAAATTTTTAATTTATTTTTATTATATAATATAAACCCTATATCACCATTATATATATTTATATCATTATTATTTTTTGTAATAATTATAGGTTGTCCATTATAATAAATTTTATTTTTATTATCTATATATATTAAATTATCATTTATATATTTAGATAAAAAAAAATTATTAATATATTTATTTAAATAAAAAGTACCAAATTTAGAATTTTTTATTATTGATATAATTTGAAATTTATTAAAATAATATAATAATTTATTAAAATTAATATTATTATTATTTATATAATTAATATAATATTTATATTTTTTTATACAAAAATTAATTAAAAAATTATAATCAAATTTATTAGAATCATAAAAATTTATATTTTTATTAAAATTATTTTTATACAAAAATTCATCTATTTTACTATATTCACCACAATTTATATAATTAGAAAATATATTTAAATATTTATTTTTTTTAAAACGATAATTTTTTAATAAAAAAGATATATTATTATTTAATTTATTAATATTTATATTAAATTTTAAAAAATTAAATTTATATTTTAATAAAAAATTAATAATATCTTTATTTTTATTAAAAAAAGAATAATTATAATTACATATTTCATTTAATAATGAACAAGAATTTATAGGACCTATTTGATTACTATCTCCTAAAAAAATTATTTTTATAAATTTTTTATTTAAAAAATAAAATATATAATATAAAGTAATTATATCTATCATAGAAAATTCATCTATAATTAAAATATTAAATTTTAAATGATATTTATTATTAATATTATTATTTTTTTTTAAATTAATATTTAAATTAAATAATTTATGTATTGTTGTTGCTTTATTAGGTAAATTATTATATATTTTTTTTTTAATTTTTAATAATTTATAATTTTTTATTAATATATTTGTTAAATATGAAGAAGATTTTCCAGTAAAAGATGCTATTTTAATATCATTTTTAGATTTAAAATTAAATATTTTATATAATATATAAACTAATTTAGCAATAATAGTTGTTTTACCAGTACCAGGTGAACCTGAAATAAAAGATATTTTATTAAAAAAAATATTTAACATAGATATTTTTTGATATATATCCATATTAAAAATTTTCAAATATTTAAATATATAAGAAATTTTTTTATTATTTAATTTTTTTTTTTTTCTATAATTAACTTTAAAAAAATTAGATATATAATTCTCATATACTCAAAATTTATGTAAATAAATACAATCTTTATATAATATAAAAGGAGTTGTATAATTTTTATAATAAATACTTATAAAATTATATTTAAATAATATATTAATACAATTATAAATATTAATATATTTATTAAAAAAATAAATTAAAAAATTATATATATATTTAGTAAATATATTTTTACCTAAAATTTCACAAATAGGAAGACATATATTCCCTAATCTATTAGATAAACTAATTAAAAAATTAAATAACATTATAACAGAATAATTAAAATTATTTTCTTTACATAATAATTTAGAAAAATATATATCTAATAAAGTTGCTTCTTTTTTTTTATAACAAGATCATAAAAATTTCTCTACTTCATTAAAAATCATAATAATACCTATATTTTAAAAAAATTATTTAATTTAAAAATTAATTTTTTATTTGGTTTTATATAAAAAATACCACTATAAGATCTATAATTATTTTCAATAAATAAACCTCTTAAAAATATATAAAAAATACCACCAAAATGCAAAGAATAATCATATGTAATTAAATTTAATTTTAAATAATTATGTAAAGCAATAGAATATATTTGATACTGAATATCATATCTATTATAAATTATATTTTTTTTTATATTTTTTTTATTATAATTAATAATATTATTTCCTAATCAATTAGATTTATAATCAATAATATAATATTTATTATTATATTTAAAAATTAAATCTATTGTTCCATTTAAATATCCTTTAATAAAATTATTAAAATTTAAATCATTACATGAATTTGAAATTTTATCATATTTTTTAATAATATTATTAAATTTTATAAAATTAATTGATTTATTAATATATAAAAAAAAATTAAATTCTTTTAATATTAAATTAAATTTAATATTTAATAAATTTATATTTAAAGGATATAATTTTACATTTAATGTATTAATTAAAATTTTTTTTATATTAAAAATATATTTTTTTTTAATATTATATTTATATATATATTTTAATAAAAAATTATTACATATTGTTTTTTTAAAATTTATTTTTTCAAAAATTTTATGAAAAAAATTTCCTATTTTTTTTCCTTTAGGTAAATTTAAAAAAAAAATATTTTTATTTAAACATTTTATATTATTAAATAATATATTTTTATTTAATAAAATAATATTAGAATAATTAATTATTTTAATTTTTTTTTTTTTTTTTTATTTTTAAATTATTATTTTTTTGTAAAATATATTTTATTATATAAAAATTATTTTTTTTAATATATTTAAAAATATTAATATTAATAAAATTAATATATTTATAATTAAAAAAAATTAAATTTTTATTATTATTTATAATTCTATTAATACAATTAAAATTTTTATTTTTATTAAATATTTTATATAAAATAATATTACATTGATATATAGATCTAGTTATAGCTACATATAATAAACGCATTTCTTCAGAAATAATTTCTTCATTCATAAAATTATTATTTTTTTTTAAATTAAATAAATCTATATTAATTTTACAATTTTTACGATTATAATAAATATTAAAATTATTAAATTTATTTAAAAAAAATAAAAATGGTATTCAAACTATATTATATTGTAATCCTTTAGATTTATGTATTGTAGATATTTTAATACCTTCATTTTCATAAGAAAAAGAACGTAAATAATATTCTTTATTATTTATATCAGATAAATTATTAATTTTTTCATTTAATCAATTTAATAATAAAAATTTATCATTTATTAAACAAAATTTTTTTTGCAAAATTTCAGCTATATGTAATAAATTAATATTAAATTGTTCATTTTTATAATTTACAAAATTATTATTATTATTAATATTTTTATTTTCTAATAAAAAATTTATTAAAGAATAAATACCATATTTATCTCATATATTATTATAATAATAAAAATTATTTATAATATTTATATATAATTTATAATTATTAATATATTTATTTATAGTAAATAAATCATAATTAAATATATTAGTAAATAACGCATTTTTTATATTTAATTTATGTTCAGGAAAAATTATAGCTTTTAATACAAAAAAAATTTCTTTTGCTTCTAAAGAAGAAAAAATATTACTTTTTTCTAATATACAATTAATAGGTAAAAAATATTTTTTTAATATATCAAAAAAAATTTTAATTTCATAATTTTTATGAACTAAAATAGCAATATCAGAAGGTAATATTTTTCTTTTAATATTATTTTTATATAAAAAATATTTTTTAGAATTTAATAAATTATATATTTTAATAGAACAAAATTTAGCTATATTTATTTTATAATTTAAATTATTAAAATTATTTAAATTAAAAAATTTTATACTAAAATCAATTAATTTATTTTTTTTTATAAATAAAAATTTATTTTTATAAGAAGGTAAAACGGATATATAATTTAAATCTTTAAATATAAAAATATTTTTAATTTTATTAAAAATATAATTTATACTTTTAACCAAAAAATAAGAAGATCTTCAATTAATATTTAAAATATATAAAAAATCTACATTATTTTTTACTTTAAAATAATTAAAAATATTAGCATTTCTAAATGTATATATACATTGTTTAGGATCACCAATAAAAATTATTTTAGTATTATTAAATTTATTTTTTATATATATATTATTAAATATATTAAATTGTAAAATATCTGTATCTTGAAATTCATCAATTAAACATATTGGATAATTATTTCTAATATCATTTAATAAAAAATTATTTTCATAATTATTTAATATATAATTTAATTTATTTATTAAATCATTAAAACTAATAAAATTATTTCTTTCTTTATATATATTTTTTTTAATATTAATATATTCTAAACATTTAAATATAATAAAATTACGTAAATCATTAATTATAAAATATAATTTATCTATATAAATAAATATATTTTTAATATTAAAATCTAAAAAAAATATATATTTAGAAATATATTTATAACTAAAATTTTTTAAACAAAAAGGAATATAAAAATCAATATTTTTATTTTTACATCATAAATTTATATAATTAAATCATATTTCTATTTTTTTTTTATTATATAAAAAAAAATTAAATTTTAATGAATTTATATATTTATATATATATTTATAATTTAAAATTCATTTTTTTTTAAAATCATTAATATAATTAATAATTTTATTATAACAATCTTCTATAGAAAAATATTTTAATATACTATTAAATTTAAAATTAGTAAAATTTAAAATACAATATATATATTTATATAAACACATAGGATTAATTCAATAAGAATAAATTATCTTAATTATATTAAAAGATAAATTATAAAAATACTTACGTCAAAAAAGTATTATTATATTATAAATAAATTTATCTTCATAATTTAAAATTTTTGAATAAAAATTTATATTTGAATTAATAAAATAAGAAAATAAAATTTTTTTACAAAATCCATGTATAGTATAAATAGAAATAGTATCAATATTATTTTCACAATTTATTAATATATTTAATATATTAGGAATATTTTTAATATATAAAAATATATTTTTTATATAATCATCAATATTTATTTTTTTAAAAAAATAAGTACGTAATTTTCTAATATTCGAAAATATTCTTTTTTTTATTTCTAAACATGCTACATCAGTAAAAGTAACTACTAAAATATTTTTAATAAATAAATTTAAAAAATTATATTCAATATTTATACCTAATAAAAAACGTAAATATAATAATGATAAAATATGTGTTTTTCCTGTACCAGCTGAAGATTCTATTAAATTAGATTTTCCTAAATAAATATTTAAAAAATTTTTATTATTAATCATAAATTTATTAATTATTTAATAATTAAATTATTAAATACAGGTAATAATCATTTTTCTATTTCTTGTATTATAAAATTAATATTTAAAAAATTATAATATTTTTTAATTATATAAGATATATATATATCATATAATTCACCTTTTATAAAAAAATTTCCATATAAACTATTAAATAATTTTTCTTTAGCTTTTTCAATAAAATATTTATTTAATAAAAATTTATATTTAATATTATAAGCTGAAAATATTCATATATTTGAAGATTTAGGTAAAAAAAATACAGGATAATTAAAACTATTTAAATAACCATTAATATATTTATTTATATATTTTATACATTTATATTTATCTATAGGTAAAAAACATCATATACTATTATATCCATATAAATAACTACATTTATTACCACCCATATAACAATATAATAAATGATCTATTCATAATAATAAAGCATCTATTAAATTTAATTTTTTAGGTAATCATTTAAATAAACCTAAATTATTATTTTTATATATATAACCTTTTATAATATAATTATTAATTATACATTTAATTTTAATTTTTTTAATTTTTAAATAAAAATTTTTAATATTTTCAACTAAATTAAAAATATTTTTTTTTTCTTTATTTCATAATATTTTACCAAAATTATTAATAGGAAATAAATTTAAATATTTTAAATATAAATAAATATTATTTATATTTCCATATTTTATTAAAATATCTATAATTTTAAATTTAAATAAATAAAAATTTTTTATATTTAAATCAAAATTTTCATTTTTATTAATATATATATTATCAATAAAATAATTTATACCATGATAATAAATAAAAAAATATTTAATTGGATTTAATCAAAAATTATGTAAATTAAATAAATTAATAATATATTTATTATTTAATATATTAAAATATTTATTTTTATTTATATAATTAGATATATTTAAATTATATTTTTTTATATTATATATATTTTTTTTTAAAAAAATAAAATTATTTTTTTTTTTTCTATATAAAAAATTTTTATCTATAAATATAGATATATAATTTTTTAAAAAAATTAATAATATAGATGGAAAATTAAAATTATTATCTATAAAAGAAAAATTAATATAACTTATATATAATTTATTTGAAAATAAAATTTTTTGTAAAAATAAATATTTATTATTATTATTTTTATCATAATCACCTATTCTTCAATTATAATAAATTAAATCAAAATTACAATAAATTTTATTTTTTAAATAAATATTTTCATTCATTCCAATTAAACATATAACTTTAAAAAATAAAGATTCAGAATAATTAAATGAACAAAAATTTATACAATCTATAGAATATATTTTTTTTTTTTTTTTACATTTTAAAAAATAAATTAAAATTTTTTTAAAAATATTAATATCTAAATATTTATTAGAAAAATAAATTTTATATTTTTTTAAAATAGAAAAGAAAATATTTTTATTTAAAAAACAACTTTTATTTAAATATTTTTTATAAAAAAAATTATTTATAAATTTTATACATATAAAAATTCAATCAGAGAATAAATATTTTTTATTTAAAATATTTTTTCAAAATAAAATTTTATCAAAAAATTTTAATATTTTTTCAATTAAATCATAATAAAAATTATTAGATAAATAACTATAAGGAATAATATTATTTCAAATATAATATTCATTATCTATACAATAACCTAATAAAATTCTTTTTAATCAATTTATTAAAGTTAAATAATTAAATTTATTAGTTATATTTTTATTCAATTTTTCATTTAAATTTATATTTAAACCAATATTTTTTATAATATATAAAATAACTTTTAATTCTTCATAATTAATATTAAATTTCTTAAATATTACTTTTTTTTTAAAAAAACATAATAATTCAACTAAATTAAATTCTAAATTATATATATTTAATAAATTTAAAAATATATTTAATAATTCATTATTATAAAAATTATTATTTTCTAATATTTTAAAAGGTAAATATTTTTTACAAAATTTATTAGAAAATATTGATTCTATATATATAGAATATAAATTAATATCTGTTACATTTACAATTATATCATTAACATTATAATTTTTATTAATAATTAAATCAAATAAAAAATTTTTTAATTTTTTTATTTCTTCCATATATCCATTAGATTTATTAATTATAATAGAATTATCATCTTTTATTTTACTAAAATTATTATTAAAATGTAAAACATTATTTTTAATAATATTTAATTTATTATTTCTTTTTATATCTATAAAATAATTTATTTTTTTAATATTTAATTTTGATAATAATAATAAATGTTTAGAAAAACTTTTACCATAATTTAATAAAATAAAATTATAATTATTTTTATTATTAAAAGATTTATATTCTTTATAACATTTAAAATTACTTTTTTTATTATTAAAAAATATATTTTTATATCAAATTTTATAACATGGATTAAATAAAAAATAATTAACATTAATATATTTTGATATTAAATATAAAATATTTATATAAATAGGTGGTATATATGAAATATTAAATATATTAATATTATTAATAATATTTTTAGGAAAAATAAAATTTTTTTTTTTTAATTTATTACAAAATTCAAAATAAATATTAAATTTATTAAAATTAAATAAAAATTTATTACTAATAAATTTTTTTATTTCTCTTCATAATATAGATTGTCATTTTTGATGAATAAAATTATTAATATTTTTTACATATTTATAATTTTCTCATTTATATAATCAATCTAATCTATAAATTAAATATTTAAAAAAAATATTAGAAATTTTAATTGATAAATAAAATAATTTTTCATAACTATAATCATAATTTAAATATTTTTTTATTATCAAAAATTCATTTAATTTTATAAGTTTAGGTAAAATATTAAATATTATTAATAATAAATTATTTTTATTAAAATAATTATTTTTATAAATATTAGGTATAATTATTTTATAAATTTTTAATATAAAATTATTTAATAATAAAAATTTAAAATTTGCACATATACCTAATTTTTTAGCTAAAAAAATTTTTATATTTAAAGAAACATTATTATTAGGAACTAATATAAAATTATTACAAAAAAAAATATTATTTATTTTATTTTTTTTTATAATATATAACATATTTTCTTTCAAAATATTTAAATTATTAGATTGATATAATGTAAACATATTTTTAAAATTAATTAATATTCTTAATACAAAAATTATTAAAAAATAAAGAAAAAATAAAAAAAATAATACAAAAATAATATTCATTTTTTTTATTAATATATATATAAATAAATGGAATTCTAAATTTAATTTTATATGGTCATAAAAAAAATATTCCTTTAAAAGTAAACATATCACAAAAAATATGACTAAAATAACCTAAAAATAAAGCTAATATGATATCAAAATTAAAATTTAAAAAAAAATTTAAATATACAATAAATAAAAAATATATTATTACTCCTAATAAACTATGAGTAATAGTTCTATGTCCAAAAAAATTAAATAATAAAAAAGATAAAATTTTAAATTTATTACCTAAAAAAGAATTAGGATGATCTATATCAGGCATTATAGATGATAAAAGTGAAATAAAAAAAAAATTTACTATATTAATATTTAAATTAAAAATTTTAAATATTTTAAATAAAAAAATAATAAAAGAAATACAAAAAATTAAATGATTTTTTATATACACATAAACCCTATTTTTATATAATTTTATCAAAATTAATATATAATTACTATATATATATATATATATATATATATATATATAATATATATATATATTAATATATTTTATATAATTAAAAAAAATAAATATTTTTAAAAATAAAATAATGAAAAATATAGATCATAGATTATTAAATAAAAAATTAAATTTATATCATACAAGTAATATATCACCTGGAATGATTTTTTGACATTCTAATGGATTTAAACTTTTAGAAAATATAAAAAAATTAATAAGAAAAAAATTAAAAAAATATAAATATGAAGAAGTAATTACAACTTTTTTAATTGATCAAAATATATGATTAAAAAGCGGACATTGAAAAAATTATAAAAAATACATATTCTATACAAAATATAAAAATAAAATTTTATGTATTAAACCAATGAATTGTTTAGGTCATATAGAAATATATAAACAAAAAATAAAATCTTATAAAAATTTACCTTTAAGAATATCTGAATTTGGAATATGTCATAGAAATGAAAATTCTGGATCTTTATATGGATTAATGAGAACAAAATCATTTATTCAAGATGATGCTCATATATTTTGTAATTCAAAAAATATTGAAATTGAAATATCAAAATGTATAAATATGACTTATGAAATATATAAAATATTTAAATTTAAATTTAAACATATAAAAATATATTTATCTACTAGACCAAAAAAATATTTAGGAAAAAAAAAAATATGAAATATAGCAGAAAATAAAATTATTAATATTTTAAAAAAAAAAAAAATAAAATTTCAAATTAAAAATAAAAAAGGTGCATTTTATGGACCTAAAATTGAATTTATATTAAAAGATTTTTTTAATAGAAAATGACAATGTGGGACAATACAATTAGATTATTTTTTATCAAAAAAATTAAATATAATTTATTTAAATAAAAATAATAAAAAAAAATATCCTATAATAATACATAGAGCAATATTAGGTTCATTAGAAAGATTTATAGGAATTATAATAGAACAATATAATGGAAAATTTCCAATATGATTAGCACCTATAAAAATAGTAGTAATAAATATTTCAATAAAACATTTAAAATATTCAAAATATATATTAAAAAAATTAATTAAAAATAATATTGATTCTATAGGAGATTTTAAAAATAAAAAAATAAATTTTAAAATAAGAAAATATACTTTACAAAAAATACCTTACATGATAATATGCGGCGATAAAGAAAAAAAATTAAATATTATAAGTATAAGATCTTATAATAATAAAATATACACAACATCATTAAAAAAATTAATTAAAAAAATAAAATTTAAAATTAAAAAATTTAAATAAGGATAAAATTATTAAAAATTATAAAAAAAATATATATATAAAAAAATATAAAATAAATAATGAAATTAAAAAATATAAAATAAAATTAATAAATAATATTAAAAATAATAAAAAAAATAATATAATATTAACTAAAGATGCATTAAAAATAGCAAAAAATCTTAATTTAGATTTAGTAGAAATTAATCCTAATATAAACCCATCTATATGTAAAATATTTGATTATGGAAAATACATATATAATAAAAAAAAAAATAAAAAAAATAAAAAAAATAAAATATTAAAAATAAAAGAAATAAAATTTAGACCTAATACAGATAAAAATGATTACAAAATAAAAATAAAAAATATAATAAAATTAATAAAAAAAAAATATAAAATAAAAATAATAATTATGTTAAGAGGAAGAGAAATAATACATAAAAATATAGCAATTAATATGATGAATAAAATCGAAAATAAATTAAAAAAAAATAATAAAAATATATTTTTTATAAATAAAACAATAGAAAATAGACAAATTACAATAATTTTAATACAAAAAAAAAAATAATATGTTAAAAATAAAAACTATTAAATCAATTAAAAAAAGAATAAAAAAAACTTCTTCAGGAAAATTAAAATTTAAAAATTCTAATCTACGTCATATTTTAACAAAAAAAAGTAAAAAAAGAAAAAGAAAATTAAAAAAAAAAAAAATTATAAATAAAAAATATTCTAAAATAATAAAAAAAATTAACCCATATTTATAATTATAAATAAAAAATAATAAATAGGTATTTTATGATTAGAATTAAAAGAGGTGTTATTGCTCATAAAAAACATAAAAAAATATTAAAAAAAGCTAAAGGTTATTATTCTTGTAGATCAAAAACATATAAATCAGCTAAACAAGCAGTAATAAAAGCTGGACAATATTCATATATACATAGAAAACAAAAAAAAAGAAATTTTCGTAAAACTTGAATTTTACAAATTAATGCAAAAGTAAGAAAATATGGATTAACATATAGTAAATTTATTAATAAACTAAAAAAAAAATTTATAAATTTAAATAGAAAAATATTATTTGAAATAATTAATAATGAAAAAAAAAGTTTTAATAAAATAATATCATTAATTAAAAAATAAAAATAATATATTTTTAAAAAATGTTAAAATTCAAAAAATATTTAAAAAAATTCAATAAAGAAATTAAAAATATAAACAATATAAATTTTTTAGAAAAAATTCGTATAAAATATTTAAGTAAAAAAGGATATATAAACAAATTTATAAAAAATATAAAAAAAATATCTTTAAAATTAAGACCTAAAATAGGTAAAAAAATTAATAAAATTAAAAAATATATAAAAAATAAAATAAATATATTAAAAAAAAAAATATTAAAAAAAAATATAAAAAAAACTAAAAAAAAAATAGATATATCACTTCCTGGAAAAATTCCAAATATAGGAAATAAACATATTATTAATATTACATTAAATAAAATAGAAAAATTTTTTGAAAAAATAGGATTTGATAATATATCAGGAAATGAGATAGAAGATATATATCATAACTTTGATGCATTAAATATAAATAAATATCATCCATCAAGATCTAAAAAAGATACATTTTGAATTAATAAAAATTACTTATTAAGAACTCAAACTTCATGTTTACAAACAAGATATATAAAAAAAAATAAACCACCTATTAAAATAATTACATCAGGATGTGTTTTTAGAAGAGATTACGATAAAACACATACTCCAACATTCCATCAATTAGATTTATTTTTAATAGATAAAAATATAAATTTTTCAAATTTAAAATATATTATTTTTAAATTTTTATTTTATTATTTTAATAAAAAAATAAAAATTAAATTTTTACCATCATATTTTCCTTTTACAGAACCTTCAGCTGAAGTTTTTATAAAAAATCAACAAAATAAATGAATAGAAATATTAGGATGTGGTTTAATACATCCAAAAATATTAAAAAATTTAAATATTAATAATAAAATATATTCAGGAATAGCATTTGGTTTAGGAATAGAAAGATTAATAATGATAAAATATAATATTAAAAATATAAAATTATTATATGAAAATAATATTAAATTATTAAAACAATTTTAATTTTTAATAATTAATAAATAAAATATATGAAATTTTCTCAAACTTGAATTAAAAAATATATAAAAAATAATATAAATATTAAAAATATAATTAATATATTAAATAATAATGGATTTGAAACTAATTATATAAATATAAAAAAAAATAAAAATTATATAATAAAAAAAATAAATTCATTTAAAATAAAATTATTAAAATTAATTTTAATTAAAATATTATATAAAAAAAATATATATAATATATATATAAAATATAATAAAGAAAATATAAAAAATAAATATATATTAATAAATAAAAAAGATATAAAAAAAAAATTTTTATTTTATATCAAAAAAAAATATTATAAAAAAGATATATTTATATTATATAAAAAAAAAAAAACATTATTAAAAAATATTAAATATTTAAATAAAATAAATTTATTAAATATAAATATACCATATAATAAAATAAATTGTAATAATATATATTCAATATGTAAAGAAATATCAATTTTAATAAAAAAAAATATATTTATAAATAAAAATAAAATCAAAAAAAAAATTAAAAATAATTTAATTATAATAAATAATATAATAGATAAAAATATAATAAATTATAAATATATTATTATAAATAATATTAAATACTTAAATAAAAAAATAAATATAAATGATGAAAATAAATTTAATATATTAAATATAAAAAAAAGTAATAATATTAAAGATATAATAAATTATATTTTAATAGAATCAGGACAAAAAATAATATATTTAGATTTAAATAAAATAAAAAAATATAATTTTATAAAAAATAAATATATATATATAAAAGAAAATATTTTTTTAAAAAAAAATATTAAAAAATATCATATAAGTAAAAATACTAAAAATTTAATTTTAATTGCACCATTATTTAATAATAAATATTTTATAAAAAAAAATAATTTAAATAATATTAAAATTAATAAATATATAAGTAATATTTATTATAATATACAAGATATATTTTTACAAAAAACATGTGAATTAATAAAAAAAAAATATAAAGGAACATCAAATAAAACAAATACTATAATTAATAAAAAAAAAAATAATAATAAAATATTAATTTTAAATTATAAATATATTAAAAAAAAAATTGGATTTTATATAAATAAAAAAAAAATAATTAATATTATAAAATCTATAAAATATAAAATAATAAAAAAAAAAAAAAAATATATAATTATAAAATTACCAAAATGAAAAAATAATATATATATTATAGAAAATATAATATCAGAAATATTAAAAATATATGGATATAATAAAATTCCTATAAAAAATTTTAAAACTAAAATTATAATTAATAAAAAAATAAATATTTCAAAAAAAATAAATAAAATTAGAAATATAATTAAAAATATAGGATATATAGAAATAATAAATTTTCAATTTATTAATAAAAATAAAGAAAATAAATTATTTAAAAAATATAAAAATATAAAAATATATAATCCAATATCTAAAAATATGGGATGATTAAGAATTTCTTTAATATTAAATATGTTAAAAACTGTATATTTTAATATTAAAAGACAAGAAGAAAGTATTAAATTTTTTGAATTAGGTACATGTTTTAATATAAAAAACAATAAAATTAAAGAATATAAAAAATTATCTTTAATATTATATGGATATAAAAATAAAGATAAATGATATACAAATAATAAATATTTTGATTTTTATGATATAAAAGGAGATTTAGAATATATTTTTAAAAAAAGAAATAAAAAAAAACATTTATATATAAAAAAATCTAATAATAAGATATTAGATAAAAATCAAAATACAGATATATTTTATAAAAAAAAAAAAATAGGTTATATGGGGATGTTAAATTATAAATTACAAAAAAAATATTTATTTAAACACCCAATATATTTATTAGAAATAAAAATAAAAAATATATTATTTAAAAAAAATAAAATAATTAAAAATATATCAAAATATCAAAATAATAAAAGGGATATAACAATAATTATAAATAAAAATATAAAAATAAATAATATAATAAAAAAATGTTTATCAATTAATAAAAAAATAATAAAAAAAATAAATATTATAAAAATATATAATAATAATTATTTAAAAAAAAATAAAAAAAAAAATATAACATTAAGATTAAATATACAAGATAATAAAAAAACATTAAAAAAAAAAGAAATAAATAATATTATTAATAAATGTAAAAATTTATTAAAAAATAAATTTAATGCTTTAATTAATTAAATTATATGAATTATAATAAAAAAGATATTATTAATTATATAAATAATTATACAAAAATAACAAAAAAAAAAATAAATTTTATTTTAAATATTTTTTTTAAAAAAATTATATTTTATTTAAAAAAAAAAATAAATATTAAAATTAAAAAATTAGGCAAATTTATAATTAAAAATAAAAAAAATATTAAATGAAAAAATCCTATAACAAAAAAATATTTTATAATACCAAAAAAAAAAATTATAAAATTTAATCCAAGTTGAGTTATAAAAAAAAATATACAAAATAATATAATATAATAAAAAATCAAAAATATTTTATATATAAAAATATTAATTTAATATATAATATTATTAATTAAATATAATATATTTAAATAATTTAGTAAAAATAATATTTAAAAAATATATAAAATATATTATATAATAAGGAAAATAATTATGAAAAAATATTCATATTATTTTTATAAAAATACTGTAAATAATATTAATATTTATATAAATAAAGTATATAATTGAGTTTTATATGGATTATTAATAACTTTTTTTACATCATGATGTATAAAAAAAATTCCATTTTTTAAAAAAATAATATTTTTTAATAAATTATTTTTATTTACTTTCTTAATAAATCAATTAATTATTATTTTTTTACTTTCTAATGTAATTAATAAATTAAGAACAAATATTATTAATTTATTATTTATAATTTATTCAATATTAATAGGAATATTAATATCAAATATATTTTTAATATATACATATTATTCAATAAAAATATCATTTATAATTTGTAATATTATATTTTTAATTATGAGTTTATTAGGATATAAATCTAAAATAAATTTAACAAAAATAGGAAATATTTCATTAATATTTATAATAAATATAATAATAAATAATTTAATTAATATTTTATTAAAAAGCTCTTTTATTATATGAATAACATCATATTTAGGAATATTATCATTTTGTATATTAATATCTTGAGATAATCAAAAATTAAAAGAAATAGGAATATGTATATCGAAAAAAAATAAAAAATTAAAAAAATATTCAATATTAGGAGCATTAATATTATATTTAGATTTAATTAATTTAAATTTATTAAATTTAAAATTAATAGGAATAAAAAAAAATAAATAAATTAAATTTATATTATAAAAAAATATATATTTTTTATAAAAATAATAAAATAATAAAAATAATTTAATATTAAATTTATTTTATATAAATTAATTAAATTTATTAATAATTTTATAATTTAATATAAATAATATTTTATTAACTTATATTTATTCATTAATTTAAAATTTTATAAAATAATTAATAAATAAAATAATTAATATTAAATATAATTAAAATATTTAAATTATTTTTTATATTTAATAATTTATAAATAATAATTAATATATATATATTTATATATATATATTATTATTAATATTAATTATATTATATAATAATATATTTAAAATGATAAAAAATTATATATAATAAAATTTTTTATTAAATATATTAATATTTAATAGTAATTATATATTTTATATAATATAAAATTAATAATTATTAAAAAATAACAAATTTTAAAATATTTATAAATTATTTTAAAATATAATTTTATTTTAAAATTTACTTTTAAATAATTTAAAAAATTATTTTTAAAAATTTTAAAAATATTTAATAAATTAATTTTAAAAAAAAATATTTAATTTTTTTAATTTTAATAATAAATTTTTTAATATTTTAATATTATTAATAAAAATATATTTATATTATATATAATTTAAAATAAAATAAAAAAATTAATATTTAATATAAAAAAAATAAAATATAAAAAATAAAAATTTAATATATTTAAATCAATTATTATAAATAATATTAATAAAACATAATACTTAAATATTTTAAATAATAAAAAATATTATAAAAATTTTAACTATTAATAAAATAATTTATATTTTAAAAATATAAAAATCTTTTGCTATTTTAGTATTTAAAAAATATTTACAACAATCTTTTAATATAAAATTAAGATCTTTATTTGAATATCTAGAACTAAAATGAGTAATAATTAATTTTTTTACATTATATTTTTTAGCAATTATAGCTGCTTGTATATTAGTAGAATGTCCTCTAGAATTAGCTTCTTTAAACATATTATGTTTTAAAGTAGATTCATATATCAAAACATCTAAATTATATAAATAAATACATTTTTTATTTAAAGGACGTGTATCACCTAAAATTGCAATTTTTTTTCCTTTTATATTTTTTCCTAAATATTTTTTACCATTAATTATTCTTTCATTAAAATAAACTTTTTTTCCTAATTTTAAATATTTATATATTGGACCAGGATATATTCCATCAAATATTAATTTTTTTACATTTAAATGTCCTAATTTATTACATTGTTTAATATAAAAACCATAACATTCTAATGTATGATTTAATAAAAAACAACTTACTTTATAATTTCCATCATTAAATAATTTACCTTCTTTTATTTCAAATATTTTTAAAGGAAAATTAATACAACAATTAGTTAATTTTAAATTTAATTTTACAAATTTTTTTATACCTTTACTACCATAAATTTCTAATAAATTATTACTATTACACATAGATCTACTAGTTAATAAACCAATTAAACCAAAAATATGATCACCATGCATATGTGTAATAAATATTTTTTTAATTTTATTTAATTTTATAGAAGTATATAAAATTTGATTTTGAGTACCTTCTCCACAATCAAATAATCATATCTCATAAATATTACTATTTAAAATAAGAGCCATACTACTAACATTTCTTCTTATAGAAGGAGTGCCAGCATTAGTTCCTAAAAATTGAATATACATTATAATACCAAAAATATAATTTTAATAAAAAAAATAAATATTATAAAATTATTATATAAAAATAATATATATTAAATTAATTAATATATTATAAAAATAAATAATAAATATTATAATATATAAAATTAAAATAATAAAAATAAATAAATATATTTAATATTATAAAAATATTAAATAAAATATATAATATATTTAATATTAAAACTATAAATTAAAAATATAATATTTAAAATTAAATTTAATACATTAATAAATTATAAAATATATAAATAAAATAATTAAAATTATTAATTTATAAATATAAATTTATATTAAAAAAAATGAATAAAAAAAATTTTATATATAAAAAAATAAATAAAGATATAAAAAATAAAAAATATAAAAAAATTATAACACGTTTTGCACCTGAACCTAATGGTTATTTACATATAGGTCATGCAAAATCAATATTTATAAATTTCGAAATTGCTAAATATTATAATGGTATATGTAATTTAAGATTTGATGATACTAATCCTAGTACAATAAAAAAAAAATATATTAAATGTATTATTAAAGATATAAAATGATTAGGTTATAAATTAAATAAAAATATAAAATATACTTCAAATTATTTTAATAAATATTATTATTATGCTTTACAATTAATAAAAAAAAATTTAGCTTATGTAGATGAATTATCTAAAAAAAAAATAAAAAAATATAGAGGTACTTTATTAAAAAAAGGTAAAAATAGTCCATTTAGAAATAGAAGTATAAAAGATAATATTATTTTATTTAATAAAATGAAAAATAAATATTTTTCTGAAGGAGAAGTATGTTTAAGAGCTAAAATAAATATGAGTTCTAAAAATATAATATTAAGAGATCCTGTATTGTATAGAATAAAATATTTAAGTCATATAAGAACTAAAAATAATTGATGTATATATCCAACATATGATTTTGCTCATTGTATAGCTGATTCTATAGAAAAAGTAACACATTCCTTATGTACTTTAGAATTTCAAAATAATAAATTATTATATAATTGAATTTTAAATAATATAAATATAAGTCATAAATCAAATCAATATGAATTTTCTAGATTAAATATTAGTAATAATTTAACTTCTAAAAGAAAAATTAATATACTAATTAAAAAAAAAATAATAAAAAATTGAAATGATCAAAGATTAATGACTTTAATAGCAATGAAAAATAGAGGTTATACAAAAAAATCTATATTAAATTTTTGTAAATGTTTAGGTATAAGTAAACAAGAAAGTGTAATAAATATTAATATAATAGAAAATTTTTTAAGAAAAGATTTAAATAAAATATCTCCAAGAGTTATGGGTATAATAAATCCAATAAAAATAATTTTAACAAATATTAAAAAAAAAAATATTATATATATAAAAAATCATCCATATAATAAAAAATTTGGTAAAAGAAAAATAAATTTATATAAAAAAATATATATAGATAAAAACGATTTAAAAATAAAAAAAAATAAAAAATTAAATAAATTAAAAATAAAATTAAAATATTCAAAAATAATAAAATTTAAAAAAATTAAATTTAAAAAAAATAAAAAAATAAAATATATAAAATTTTCAATATTAAAACAAAATAAAAATTATAAAAAAAAATATAAAATAATACATTGAATATCTAAAAAAGATTCTATTAAAATAAAATTTAAATTATTTAATTATTTATTTAAAAAAAATAATATAAATAAAAAAAAAAATTTTTTAAAATATATTAATAAAAAATCTATAATTAAAAAAAAAGGATATATAAATAAAGATATATTAAATAATAAAAATAAAATATTTCAATTAGAAAGAGAAGGTTATTTTATAAAAAAAAATAAAAAAAAAATAATTTTAAATCAAATAATATCTTTAAAAAAATAATTAATATAAATAATATAAAAAAATAAATAAAATATATAATATTATAAAAAAATAAAATAAACAATTAATATAAAATATTATATAATAATATAAAATAATAAATTTAAAAAATAATTTTTTTATAATATATATATATTTAATATAAAAAATTATGAAACATAAAAAAAATAAAATATATAATTCTGATAATTTAATTAAAAATTTAAATCTTTATATTTATAAAATATATTATATAAATTTTATTAAAAATAAAAAAATTATATTTAATTATTTTAAAAAAAAATATAATAAAATTAAAATTAAAAATATAATAAAAAAAATATTAAAAATAATAAATTATAAAATAATAAATCTTTATATAAAAAAAAATAATTTTAAAAAAATAAATATTATAATATTAATTAAAAAAATTAAAAAAAAAAATAATAAAAATAATAATATAATATCAAATATAAATAAAAATTATATATTTATAAATATATATCAAGAAAATAATTTTAAAAAAAATATAATTATAATAAAAATAGATATAAATATATATATATATGGATCAACTACAGTATTAAAATTAATTAATTATTTAATTTCAAAATTTAAATCTGATTTAATTATAATAGATTATAAAATAAGAGGATTTTCAATAAATATAAAAAATAAAAAAATATTTATAGATAATAAAATAAATTCAATACAAAATTTCATATCAAAAAAAAATAAAAATATTTATGATTTAATAGATATAAATATATATAATGAAAATATATTTTATACAAAAATGATTAAAAAAAAAATAAATATAAATAAAAATATTTTATATATAAAAAAATTAAATTTAAATAAAAAAAAAAAAAAAAAAATAATAAAAATAATATGAAAAGAAATTAAAGAAATTTATTATAGAAAAAATTATTAAAAAATTAAATAGTTAATATTTTATAACCATTTTTAGTTACTAAAATAGTATGTTCATATTGAGCAGATAAACTACCATCTTTTGTTTTTACTGTTCATCCATCTTCCATAATATATGTATCACTATGTCCTAAATTAACCATAGGTTCAATTGTAAAAATCATACCAGTTTTCATACTTAAATTATAATCATTTTTATAATGTAAAATTTGAGGAAATTCATGTAATTTTCTACCTATACCGTGACCACAATAATTTTTAACTATAGAATAACCATAATATTCAACATATTTTTGTATATTTTTACCAATTAAATTTAACTTATTACCATTTTTAACACATTTAAGAGCATAAAAAATACTATTATAAGTAATATTACATAATTTTAATACATTAATATTAGGAGTACCAACAAAAAACATTTTTGATACATCAGAATAATATTTATCTTTACAAATAGAAATATCTATATTAATAATATCACCATTTTTTAAAATAAAATTATAATTAGGAATACCATGACAAACTACATCATTTACTGAAGTACATATAGATTTAGGAAAATTCATATAACCTAAAACAGCTGGATAAGATTTATAATAATTTATAATTTTATTATGACATAAATCATTGATATAACCTGTAGAAATACCTGCTTTAATATATTTTGAAATATATAATAAAATATTTTTAGCAATTTTACTTACATTAATCATTTTTTTTATATCTTTATTATTTTTAATAATCATTTTAATATCCAAATTTTATATATATATTTAAATAAAATATAATTATATAATAATATAAAAAATATATTTTTAAAATAAAAATGAGAAAAAAATGATAAAATTTTCAATAAAAAAAATGATAAAAGCAGGAATACATTTTGGTCATCAAACTAAATATTGAAATCCAAAAATGAAACCTTTTATATATACTAAATATAATAATATTCATATTATAAATTTAAATAAAACTATTAAATTATTTAAAATAGCAATTAAAAAATTAAAAGAATTACAAAAAAAAAAAAACAAAATATTATTTATAGGTACAAAAAAATCTGCTTCAAAATTAATAAAAAAAACAGCCATAAAATGCAATCAATTTTATATAAATAAAAGATGATTAGGTGGTACTTTAACAAATTGAAAAACTGTAAAAAAATCTATTAAATATTTAAAAGAATTAGAAAAACAATATAATACAGGAATATTTAAAAAATTAATTAAAAAAGAAATGATAATTAAAAAAAAAATATTAAAAAAATTAAAAAATAATTTAGAAGGAATTAAAAATATGAAAGGATTACCTAATGCAATTTTTGTAATAGATTGTAAACATGAAAAAATAGCAATAAAAGAAGCAAAACAATTAAAAATAAAAATATTTTCAATAATAGATACTAATGGTAATCCAGAAAATATAGATTATATTATACCAGGAAACGATGATTCAATAAAATCTATAAAATGATATTTAAATATTATATGCAAAACAATAAATTAAATAATAATAATAAAAAAAATAATATAAATTTAATAAAAAAAATTAGAAATTTAACAAATATAAGTATAAAAAAATGTAAAAAAGCTTTAGAAAAAAATAATTATAATTTAAAAAAATCTATAATATTTTTAAAAAAAAATAAAATTAAAAAAAATAATTTGCCTAAAAAAGGAATAATTATAAATAAAATAAAAAATAATATTGCAATTATGTTAAAATTATTATGCGAAACAGATTTTACATCTAAAAATATTATTTTTAAAAAATTTTCTAAAAAAATAATAAATTTCTGTTTAAAAAAAAAAATTTTTATTTTAAAAAAAATAAAAAAATATTTTAAAAAAAAAATACAATATTTAATATTAAAATTTAATGAAAATATATTAATAGATAATATTTGTTTTTTAAAAGGTAAATATATAAATAAATATTTACATTATAATAAAAAAATAGGTACTATATTAAAAATAAATACTTATAAAAATAAAATAAATAAAAAATATATAAAACAAATATGTATGCATATAACTTCTATGAATCCTAAATATATAAGTATTAAAAATATTCCAAAAAATATATTAAAAAAAAATATAAAAAAAATAAATTCTAATAATAAAAAAAATAATATATATAAAATTAATGAAAAATTTAAAAAAAATATATTATTAGAACAAAAATTTATTTTTAATAATAAAATTAAAATTAAAAATTTTTTAAATAAAAAAAAAATCAATATAATTAATTTTTATACATATAAAATATAATATAATTATATTATAAATAATATAGGAGGTATGGCCGAGTGGTTTAAGGCAACGGTCTTGAAAATCGTAAACGTATATCGTTCGAGAGTTCGAATCTCTCTACCTCCGTTTATTAAAAATTATTAATTATTTAAATTAAAATATTTTTATAAAAAATAAAAATAAAAAAATAATATAATAATAAAATAATAAATTATTATTTATATTAAAAAATAATTATTATATTTAAAATAAAAATATATATAAAATAAATTAAAATAAAATATAAATATTTATAAAATTTTAAATATAATATAAAATTAAATAAATAACATTATATTAATTTATTTATTATTAAAAAATTATTATTTTAAAATATAAAATATTTTAAATATATTATATATTTATAAAATTTATTTAATAAAATATGAATATTAATAAAATTAAAAAAAAATTTTTAAAAATTAAAAAAAAAATTAAAATATTTAATTATTATTATTTTTTTAAAAAAAAAAATATAATTTCAAATAAAAAATATAAAATTTTAAATAAAAAATTAAAAAAATTAAAAAAAAAATATCCTTTTTTAAAATATAAAAATAATCCTAATAGAAATATACATTATAAATATATAAAAAATTTTAAAATTTTAAAACATAATATACCTATGTTATCTATAAAAAAATGCTATTATTTCAAAGATGTATATAAATATATAAATAATATTAAAAAAAAATATAAAATAAAAGATTTATGTTGTGAATTAAAAATAGATGGAGTAGCTATTACTTTAATTTATAAAAATAATTATTTATATAAAGCTTTAACTAGAGGAGATAGTTTATACGGAGAAGATATAACAAAAAATATTAAATATATAAATTCAATACCTAAATATATAAAACATAAAGATAAAATAAATTTTTTAGAAATTAGAGGTGAAATTTATATTTCTAAAAAAAATTTTTTAAAAATAAATAAAAATAAAAATTTTTCTAATAGTAGAAATTTAGTTTCTGGAACAATAAGAACTTTAAATTATAAAATAATAAAAAAAAGAAAATTATCTTTTATAGCATATGATATTATAATAAATAATAATAGAAAAAATTTTTTAACTCAATATAAAAGTTTAAAAAAAATAAAAAAATTAGGATTTAAAATAGAAAAAAAAACTAAATTATATAAAAATATTAATAATATAAAAAAATATTATAAAAAAATTAAAAAAATTAAAAAAAAAATAAATTTTGAAATCGATGGAATAATGATTAAGGTTAATAATAAATATATACAAGAAAAAATAGGTAAAAATAATAAATATATTAAATGATGTATAGCATGAAAATTCCCTTCAAAAAAAAAAATTACAAAAGTAAAAAAAATAAATTTTAAAATAAATAGAAATGGAGTAATAATACCAATTATTCATGTAAAAAAAATAAAAATTAATAAAGTAAAAATAAAAAAAATAAATTTATATAATTTAAATTATTTAAAAAAAAAAAATATTAATATTAATGATTATGTAGTTATAGAAAGAAAAGGAAATGTAATACCAAAAATTGTAAAAATAATTAAAAAAAATAATAATAAATATTTAATTAAAAAATGTCCATTTTGTAAAAAAAAAATAAATACAAACAAAAAAATACCAAAATGTTATTCAAATACTAAATGTCCAGAACAAATTATTAATAATATAACACATTTTGTTTCAAAAAAATCATTTAATATAATAGGTTTAGGAAAAAATATAATAAAAAAATTAATAAAATATAAATATATAAAATCTATATTAGATATTTTTAAAATAACTAAAAAAAAATTAATAAAAATACCAAAAATAAAAAATAAATTAGCAAATAAAATAATTATATCAATAAAATTATCAAAAAATAAAATAAAATTAAATAATTTAATTTATTCATTATGTATTCCAAATATTGGAGAATATACATCAATAAAAATAAGTAAAATTATATGTAATTTTAAAAATTTTATTAAATTAAATAAAAAAAATATTAAAATTATAAATAATATAAGTAATAAAAAAAAAAAATCAATATTAAATTATTTAAATAATAAAAACAATATTAATATTTTAAAAAAATTAAAAAAAATTTTATTTAATAAAATTAAATAAATATTTTTTAATACAATATTTTATTCTAAATAAAAATTTTTTTTTTTTTAATAATAAAATTATTTTATTAATATTAGGAGTTATTTCTTTACCTGTTATAAAAAAATGTAAAATTTTATATATATATTTTATTTTTAAATAATTAAATTTTTTTAATAATTTCTTTATATAAAAATCAATATATTTTATATCTCAAAAAAATAAATTTTTTATTTTATTATATAAATATAATAATATTAAATAAGAATAATTATTTTTATATTTAATTATAAGTAAAGAATCAAAATATATATATTTATTAAATATTAAACAAAAATTAACTATATCTTTAATTAAATAACTTCTAGGTAATATAAAAGATATTATTTCATCTAAATTATTTAAATAATCTAAAATTATATTATTATTAATAATATAATATTTAAAATATAATTTTAAATAATTATAAGAAACATTTGATAAATAATATTTATTTAAAAATAAAATTTTTTTCATATTTAATATACATGAAGATTTTTTTAATTTAAATAAATTAAATATATATTTCATTTCATTTATATTATTAAATTTATAATTAATATTTAATCTACCTAAAAATAATAAATAATTTAATATAGATATAGGTAAATAACCTTCATTAATATATTTTTTTATATTAAATAAAAAATTTTTTTTAGATATTTTTTTTTTATTTAAATCTAATATAATAGGTAAATGAATATATTTAGGTATTTTATAATTTAAAGATTTAAAAATATTTATTTGTTTAGGTGTATTATTAATATGATCTTCTCCTCTTATAACATGAGTTATAGACATATAATTATCATCTACAACAACACAAAAATTATAAGTAGGAATTCCATTACTTCTTTGTATTATAAAATCATCTAATTCATAATTATTAAAAATTATTTTATTAAATATAATATCTTTAAAAACAATATTTCCATATAAAGAATTTTTAAATCTTACTACATATGGAATATTATTATAATTTAAATTTTTATCTCTACAAAAATTATCATATTTAGGTTTAATACCCTTTTTAATACATATTTTACGTATTTTATTTAATCTATTAATAGAACAAAAACATTTATAAGCTAAATTATTAAATAACATATAATTTATTATATCTTTATAAATATCAATACGATCAGATTGATAATATATTTCATCATCTCAATATAAACCTAATCATTCTAAAACATATAATATATAATCAGAATATTTTTTATTAAATTTATTTAAATTAGTATCTTCTATTCTTAAAATAAATTTACCATTATTTTTTTTTGCATATAATCAAGAATATAAAGCTATTCTTATATTACCAATATGTAAATAACCAGTAGGACTAGGTGCAAATCTTGTAATTATATTATTTTTCATATTTATTATCAAAATAAAATTTATATTATATAATTCTATTATAATAACATTTATTAAATTAAAATAATAATATAAATTTAAATATGAAAAAATATATAAGAAATTTTTCTATAATTGCTCATATAGATCACGGAAAATCTACATTATCAAATAAAATTATAGAAATATGTACTAAAAAAAAAAAAAATAAAAAAAAAATTAAAATTTTAGATTCTATGGAAGTAGAAAAAGAAAGAGGAATAACTATTAAATTACAAAGTGTTTCATTAAATTATAAATTAAATAATAAAATATATAAATTAAATTTAATAGATACACCAGGTCATATAGATTTTAATAATGAAGTAATAAGATCATTACATATATGTGAAGGAGCATTATTATTAATAGATGCTACAAAAGGAATACAAGCACAAACAATTGCAAATTATAATATAGCAAAAAAATTAAATATAAAAATAATTATTATAATTAATAAAATAGATTTATTATATAAAGATATAAATAATATAAAAAATCAAATAAAAAATATTTTAAAAATTAAAAAAAAAAATATAATTTTATGTTCTGCAAAAAAAAAAATAGGAATAAAAAAAATTATTTTAAATATTATAAAATATATACCATATCCAAAAGTAAATAAAAAACTACCTTTAAAAGCAATAATAATTGATTCATATTTTGATAAATATTTAGGTGTATTTTTTTTAATAAAAATTATTAATGGAAAAATTAAAATAAATGATATTATTAAAATAATAAATTTTAATAATAAAAAATATAATGTAAAAATTATATATATATACACACCTAAAAAAAAAATAATAAATAATTTATATTGTGGAGAAATAGGATGAATATCATGTAATATAAAAAATAAAAAATATTTTAATCCTATAGGAAAAACAATTATAAATTATAAAAATAATAATTTAAAAGAAATACCAAAATTTAAAAAAACAAAATCTAAAATATATGCTAGTTTATATCCTGAAAATAATAAAAATTTTATATATTTTAAAAAATCAATAGAAAAATTAAGTTTAAATGATTATTCTTTTACATTTAAACCAGAAAATTCATATTTATTAGGAAATGGATTTAGATGTGGATTTTTAGGAATTTTACATATAGAAATAATAAAAGAAAGATTAAAAAAAGAATATAATTTAAATATAATAATAACATCTCCTAATGTAATTTATAAAGTTATTACAAAAAAAAAAAAAATATTATATATAGAAAATCCAAATAAATTGCCATTAAAAAACAATATAAAAGAAATACAAGAACCTATATCAATATGTAATATAATAACACCTCAAATATTTTTAAGTAAAATAATTAAATTATGTTTAAATAAAAGAGGTGTACAAAAAAAAATATTATATTATAATAATAATGTTTATTTAAAATATGAATTACCAACATATGAAATAATAACAAATTTTAATAATATTATTAAATCTATTTCCCAAGGATATGCGTCATTTGAATATAAATTTAAAAAATATAAAAAATCAAATATTAATTTATTAGAAATTTTAATAAATAATAATAAATTAGAAGGTTTTTCAGTATTATTAAATAAAAAAGATATTAAAAAATATAGCGAAAATATAATTAATATTTTAAAAAATAATATTAAAAAACAACAATTTGAAATAAAAATACAATCAAAATGTAATAATAAAATAATTTCTTCATCTACAATTAAATCTTTTAGAAAAAATGTTATTTCAAAATGTTATGGAGGAGATATTACAAGAAAAAAAAAATTATTAAATAAACAAAAAAAAGGTAAAAAAAAATTAAAAAAAAGAGGAAATATTTTAATATCACCAAAAATATATTTTAAAATATTAAAAATAAAATTTTAGAAATAAAAAATTATATATATGTATAATAAAATAATATTTATATTTATATTAATAAATTTATTAATAATAAAATTTAATATTAAAAAAAAAAATAAAAAAAATATATATTTTATAAAATTTAAAAAAATTTTAATTACATTAATATTTATATCTATAATTAAATTATTTATATATGAATCTTTTCAAATACCATCAGCTTCTATGTTACCAACATTATTAATTGGAGATATAATTTTAGTAAATAAAATAAAATATAATATAAAAAATCCATTTAATAATAAAAATATAATAAATATAAATAAACCAAAATATGGAGATATAATTGTATTTAAATATCCAAAAAATAAAAATATAAATTATATAAAACGTATAATTGGATTACCTAACGATAAAATTATATATAATAAAAAAAATAAAAAAATATATATATATAAATATAATAATATTAAAAAAAAATATAATAAAAAAAATATAGTTAAATATAAAAATATATTATTAAGTAAATTAATAGAAGAAATATATATTATTAATAATAATATATATGAAAATTTTTGAAATATTAATAATATTAATTTTATTAAATTAAATAAAAAAATATTTTCAAAAATTATTTTTTTAATAGAAAAAATAGAATATATTCAAAATAATAATCATAAAATATTATTAACTTTATATAAAAATAAAAATATAAAAAAAAATAAAAAAAAAATATGAATTATACCTAAAAATATGTATTTTGTTATGGGAGATTATAGAGATAATAGTGAAGATAGTAGATATTTAGGATTTATAAATAAAAATTTAATTATAGGTAAAGCTGAATATATATTAATAAGTATAAAAAAACAAGAAAATTTTTTTCCAACTGGAATAAGATTTAATAGAATAGGTAAAATTATTTAAAAATTTTATGATTAAAATACATTTTTTAGAAAAAAAAATTAAATATAAATTTATTAATAAAAAAATATTAATTTTATCTTTAACACATAGAAGTTATAATAATAATCATAATGAAAGATTAGAATTTTTAGGAGATTCAATATTAAATTTTATTATTACAAATAAAATATATAAAAAATTTTATAATTTTCAAGAAGGTACAATGACAAGGATAAGATCTAAATTAGTAAATAAAAAAAATTTATTTAAAATAGCAATTAAAATTAAATTATATAAATATATATTACTTGGAAATGGTGAAATTAAAAATAATAAAAAAATATATAAAAAATCAATATTAGCAAATACATTAGAAGCTATAATAGGAGCAATATTTATAGATAGCAAAAATATAAAAATTATAGAAAAAATAATAAAATATTTATTTTTTAAAAATCAAATTTTAAATAAAAAATATAATTTTAAAGATTATAAAACTATATTACAAGAATATTTACAAAAAATAAAATTACCTTTACCTAAATATTATTTAGGTAAAACTAAAGGAAAAGATCATAAACAAATATTTACTATATATTGTAAAATAAAAAATTTTAATAAAATTAGTAAAGGAATAAGTTATAATAAAAAAAATGCTGAACAAATAGCAGCAAAAAATATATTAATAAATTTGGGTTTAATTTAAAATGCATAAAAAATGTATTTATATTGCTATAATTGGTAAATCAAATGTAGGAAAATCTACTTTATTTAATAAATTAATTAATAAAAAAATATCTATTACATCAAAAAAAAAAAATACTACTAAAAAATATATAATAGGTATAAATACAATAAAAAATAATCAATATATATATATTGACACTCCTGGAATAAATAATTATATAAAATTTAAAAAATTATTATATAATATAAATAATATTTTAAAAAAATATATAAATATTAAAAAAAAAATAAATTTAATAATAATATTAATAGAAAAAAATATTTTTTTTTATGAAAAAAAAATAATAAATAAAATAAATTTTATAAAAATTCCTATAATTATATTAATAAATAAAATAGATAAAATAAAAAATAAAAAAAATATATTACCTTTAATAAAAAAAATAAAAAATAATATAAAACATAAAAATATTATACCAATTTGTATAAAAAAAAAAAAATATATAAAATATTTACAAAATATAATAAATAATTTTTTAATAAAATCACAACATTATTTTAAAAAAAAAATAAAAACAATACATAATTCAAAATTTATAATTAAAGAAATAATAAGAGAAAAATTTTTTAAATTTACAGGAGATGAAATACCATATTCAATATCAATAAAAATAAAAAAAATAATTAATTTAAAAAATAAAAAAATAATATTTTGTAATATAAATATAAAAAAAAAACAACATTATAATATAATAATAGGAAAATCAGGAAATAAAATAAAATATATAAGTTATTTATCAAAAAAAGATATAAAAAAATATTTTAATTATAAAAAAAAAATAAAATTATATATACATATAAAAAAAAATAAAAAATGATAAATTGAAAAAAAATTATAAAAATTGAAAAAAAAAAAAAATATTTTATAAAAATTAAAAAATTTTTAAATAAAGAATATAAAAAAAAAATAATATATCCAAAAAAAAAAAAATATTTGAAGCTTTTAAATTAACAAAATTTAAAAATATTAAAGTAGTAATTTTAGGACAAGATCCTTATTGTAATAAAAATCAATCTCATGGACTTTCTTTTTCTTTATTACCTAATATTAAAAATACTTCATCAATAAAAAATATATATAGAGAAATAAAAAATGAATATAAAAATTTTATAATTCCTAAAAATGGATATTTAATAAATTGAACTAAACAAGGTGTATTATTATTAAATAGTATATTAACTGTAGAATATAAAAAAAAATTATCACATAAAAATATAGGATGAGAAATATTTACAAATAATATAATAAAATATATAAATAAATATAATAATAATATTGTATTTTTATTATGAGGTAATTATGCTAAAAAAAAATTTCATTTAATTAATAAAAAAAAACATTTAATTTTAATATCTTCTCATCCATCTAATTTATCTTTTAAAAAAAGTTTTTTAAACTGTAATCATTTTAAAAAAACTAATGATTTTTTAATTAAAAATAAAAAAAAACCAATTATATGATAAATTACAATTAATAATTATTTAATAATACCAATACAATTATAAATATAATTTATATTTTTTTTTGCTATTTTTTTTACTTTTAATTTTCCTTTTAATAAAATTTTTTTTAATAATTTTTTTTTTTTTATAAAATAAAAATATTTTTTTTGTATATTATATAAAAAATTATTTAATTCATTTATAAAAATATTTTTAAAATTTTTATATGATATATTTAAAAATTTTTTTTCTAATTTATTAATAGAAATATTTTTTATATTAGAAAATATAACTAATAAATTAGATATACCAGGTTTTTTTATTTTATCATATAATATTTTAGAAGGAAATTGAGAATCAGTTAAAGAATTAATTATTTTATATTTTATATCATTAAATTTATCTAATAAATAAATAACATTATTTTTATTAATATCAGATTTAGACATTTTTTTATTTGGATTACATAAAGACATTATTTTAGAACCATATTTTGATATAATATAATTTGGTATAGTAAATATATTTTTATTATATAATTTATTTATTCTATTAGCAATAATTTTAGTTAATTCTATATGTTGAATTTGATCATATCCAATAGGTACATAATTTGTATTATATAATAATATATCAGAAGACATTAATATTGGATAATTTAATAATCCACAATTTATTTTAAAATTTTTATTTTTAATTTTATTTTTAAATTGTGTCATACGATTTAATTCACCAACATAAGTATAACAATTTAATAATCAATAAAGTTTTATATGTTCTATAATATCAGATTGTAAAAAAATATTACATTTTTTAGGATTTATTCCAATAGATAACATTATAGATAATAAACTATAAATATAATTTTTAATTTTTTTTTTATTTTTTATACTAATTCAAGAATGCAAATCAGCAATACAAAAAAAACAATTATATTTATATTGTTTTTTTATTCAAATTTTTAAAACACCAATATAATGACCAATAGTTAAATTACCTGTAGGTTGTATAGCACTAAAAATATTTTTTTTAATCATATAAAATTTTTATTAAATAATATTTTTATTGTTTAAATAAATTTTTAGAATTTAATAATTTTTTTAAATTAATACTAGCTAATTCATCTTTACTTATTTTTTTATTATTTAAATTATTAATTTTATTTATTTTTTTATATTTACTTTTTTTTTTATGATATGAATAACCTGTTCCACATGGAACTAATCTTCCTACTATAACATTTTCTTTTAACCCTCTTAATTCATCAATTCTAGAAGAAATAGCTGATTCAGTTAATATTTTTGTAGTTTCTTGAAAAGAAGCAGATGATATAAAAGATTCAGTAGATAAAGATGATTTAGTTATTCCTAATAAATTACGATTATATTTAATTAATTTTTTATTTTTTTTTTTTAATTTTTTATTTACAATTCTAACTCTAGATATTTCTATTTGTTCACCAATTAAATATTTTGAATCTCCTGGGTCAGTTATAGTTATTCTACGTAACATTTGTCTAATTATAATTTCAATATGTTTATCATTAATTTTTACACCTTGTAAACGATAGATATTTTGAATTTCATTTACAATAAATTTTGTAACATTTTTAATCCCTCTTAATCTTAAAATATCATAAATTGATTCAAAACCTTCAGATATAATATCACCTTTATTAACATATTCCCCTTCTAAAATATGAAGTTTTTTTCATTTAGGTATCATTTCTTCATAACTATTATTTTTAGAATTTATAATTAAACGATATTTTCCTTTAGTTTCTTTACCAAAACTTATTTTACCAGAAATTTCAGCTAAAATAGCTTTATCTTTAGGTTTACGTGCTTCAAATAAATCAGCTACTCTTGGTAAACCTCCTGTTATATCTTTAGTTCCACCATATTCTCTAGAAACTCTTGCTAAAATATCACCTTTATTTACATAACTATTATTTTTAACTTTAATAATAGATTTACCTGGTAAAAAATATTGTACAGGAATTTCATTACCTAATAACATAATATCATTACCATTTTTATCAACTATTTTAATTAAAGGTTTTAATTTTTTATCAATATTATTATATTTTATTTTATCTAATATAACAATAAAAGATGTATTAGTTAAATTATCTTTTTTTTTAATTATATTTCTATTTTTATACATATCTATAAATTTAACATAACCACTAACTTCAGTTATTATAGGTATACTATGAGGATCTCAATTAACAATTATTTCACCTTTATTAACAAAATCTCCATTTTTTTTATCTAATATAGCACCATAAGGAACTTTATAATTTTCTTTAATAATACCTAATTTATTAATAATTTTTAATTTTGTATTTCTAGAAATAACAATAAATTTATTAAAAGAATTTTTTATACATTTTAAATTTAAAAATTTTATATAACCATTATTTTTAATTTTAATATTATGATTAATTAACATTTTAGAAGCAGCACCACCAATATGAAATGTCCTCATTGTTAATTGAGTACCAGGTTCACCTATAGATTGTGCAGCAATAATACCAACAGCTTCACCTTTATTAATTATATGATTTTTAGTAAGATCTATTCCATAACAATAAGAACAAACTCCAAAATTTGTTTTACACATAACTACAGAACGCACTTTAACACTATATATAGCTAATTTTTCTATTATATTACATAATTTTTCATTTAATAAAGAATTTCTTTTAATTAAAATTTTATTATTATAAATAATATCTTTAGCTAATATTCTACCTAAAATACGATTTTTTAAAGATTCTTTAATACAACTACCTTCAATTATTGAACTTATATTTAAATATTTTTTAGTTTTACAATCTTTTTCAATAACTACTAAATCTTGAGCTACATCTACTAATCTACGAGTTAAATATCCTGAATTAGCTGTTTTTAAAGCTGTATCAGCTAAACCTTTTCTTGCACCATGAGTAGAAATAAAATATTGTAATATATTTAATCCTTCTCTAAAATTTGCAGTTATAGGAGTTTCAATAATAGAACCATCAGGTTTAGCCATTAATCCTCTCATACCTGCTAATTGTCTAATTTGAGCAGATGAACCTCTAGCCCCAGAATCAGCCATCATATAAATACTATTAAAAGATTTTTGTTTTTTTAAAATATTATTTATATAAATAAATTCATATGATAAATTATTCATCATAGATTTTAAAATTTTTTTATTTGTATGTACTCATATATTAATTACTTTATTATATTTTTCATCAAAAGTTACTAAATCAGATTGAAATTGTTCTTGAATTTTATTTACTTTAATTTCAGCTTTTTTAATAATTTTATTTTTATTCTTTGGTATTAATATATCATTTATACTAACAGATAAACCTGATATAGTAACATATTTAAAACCTAAATACATAATATTATCAGCTAAAGTTACAGTTTTTTTTAAACCTAATAATTTATAACATTTACTAAATATAATAGAAATATTATCTTTATTTATTACTTTATTAATTAAATCAAAACTTAATCCTTTAGGAAAAATATTTCATAAAATTAATCTACCTACAGTAGTAATAACAATTCTACTTTTTTTTTTAATTAAACCTAAATCATCTTTTAAATATTCTAAAATTTTAGTTTTTATAATAGAATGAAGAGAAATTAAATTATTTTCATATAAAAATTTAGCTTCATTTACATCAGAAATAATCATATTTTCACCTAAAGAATTTATTTTTTCTCTAGTTAAATAATATAATCCTAATACTATATCTTGAGAAGGAGCAATTATAGGTTCTCCATTAGAAGGAGATAAAATATTATTAACAGACATCATTAAAATACGAGCTTCTAATTGTGCTTCTAATGTTAAAGGAACATGAACTGCCATTTGATCTCCATCAAAATCAGCATTATAAGCAGAACATACTAAAGGATGTAATTGTATAGATTTACCATCTATTAATAATGGTTCAAAAGCTTGTATTCCTAATCTATGTAAAGTAGGTGCTCTATTTAATAAAATTGGATGTTGTTTTATAATTTTTTTTAATATATCTCAAACAATATAATCTTTTCTATCTACAATTTTTTTAGCAGATTTTATAGTATTAACTATACCACTATTTTGTAATTTACTATAAATAAATGGTTTAAATAATTCTAAAGCCATTTTTTTAGGTAATCCACATTGATTTAATTTTAAATATGGTCCTACTGTAATTACAGATCTACCAGAATAATCTACTCTTTTTCCTAATAAATTTTGTCTAAATCTACCTTGTTTACCTTTTATCATATCTGATAAAGATTTTAATGGTCTTTTATTTGAACCAAGAATAGGATAACCTCTTCTTCCATTATCTAAAAGAGCATCTACAGCTTCTTGTAACATTCTTTTTTCATTTCTTATAATTATTTCAGGAGCAAATAAATCTAATAATCTTTTTAAACGATTATTACGATTTATAACTCTTCTATATAAATCATTCAAATCAGAAGTAGCAAATCTACCTCCATCTAAAGGTACTAATGGTCTTAAATCTGGAGGTAAAACAGGTAAAATATCTAAAATCATCCATTCAGGTTTATTACAAGAATTAATAAAATACTCTATTAATTTTAATCTTTTAGTTATTTTTTTTCTTTTAATTAAAGAAATATTTTCTTTTAATTTACAAAATATTTTTTTATATTCTTTTTTTAAATTAATATTTTTTAATAAATATTTAATTGCTTCTGCACCCATTTTAGCAATAAAATTATTTCCAAATTTTTTTAAACAATTTAAATATTCTTCTTCATTTAAAATTTTATATAATTTTAAATTAATATTATTAGATTTAATTACTATATAAGACTCAAAATATAAAATTTTTTCTATATTTTTTAATGAAATATTTAATAATAAACTTATTCTAGAAGGTAAAGATTTTAAAAATCATATATGAGCTATAGGTGTTACTAATTTAATATGACCCATTCTTTCACGTCTTACTTTACATTTAGTAACTTCTACACCACATTTTTCACATATTATATCTTTATATTTTAATTTTTTATATTTACCACATAAACATTCATAATCTTTAATAGGACCAAAAATACGAGAACAAAATAAACCATCTCTTTCAGGTTTAAAAGTACGATAATTAATTGTTTCAGGTTTTTTAACTTCACCATATGATCAAGATTTAATAATTTCAGGAGAAGCTAAAGTAATTTTTATAGAATCAAATTCTTTTTTATTAAAATTAATTTTTGAAAAATTATTCACAAATAAATATTCCTAAAAAATAAAATTTATAATAAATATAATTAAAAAAATAATATTATTATTTTTTTAATTGAATATTAATACATAAAGAACATATTTCTTTTATTAAAACATTAAAAGATTCAGGCATACCTGGTTCCATTTTATAATTACCTTTTATAATATTTTTATACATTTTTGTTCTACCAGAAATATCATCAGATTTAATAGTTAACATTTCTTGTAAAGTATAAGCGGCACCATAAGCTTCTAAAGCTCAAACTTCCATTTCACCAAATCTTTGTCCACCAAATTGAGATTTTCCACCTAAAGGTTGTTGAGTTATTAAACTATAAGAACCAGTAGATCTAGCATGAATTTTATCATCAATTAAATGATTTAATTTCATTATATACATATAACCAACAGTAACTTTTCTTTCAAATTTTTTACCTGTTAAACCATCATATAAATTTATTTGCCCACAATTAGGTAATTTTGCAATACTTAATAATTTTTTAATTTCATTTTCTGATATACTATCAAATACAGGAGTAGATATTAAAACTCCATTTACTAAACTTTTAGCTAAAATCATAAATTCATCATCACTTAATAAATTTAAATTAATATCATTTTTATTATTATTCAAATAATAAATTTTTTTAATATAAGATTTTATTTTATTTATATTAAAATTATTATTTAACATATAATTAATATTATCACCAATTGTTTTTAACGCCATCCCCAAATGAGTTTCTAATACTTGACCTATATTCATACGAGAAGGAACACTTAAAGGATTTAAAATAACATCTATAGGTATACCATTTTTATCATAAGGCATATCTTCTATAGGACATATTTTAGATATAACTCCTTTATTTCCATGTCTTCCAGACATTTTATCTCCTACTTGAATTTGTCTTTTAATAGCTATATAAACTTTAACAATTTTTAATATACCAGGATTTAATTCATTAAATTTTACAATTTTATTAATATATTTATTTAATTTTTTATTAAATAATTTTTTTAATTTTTTATAAGAATTAATTAATTTAAATATTCTATTTTTAATATTTAAATTTTTTATATTTAAATTAAATATTTCTTTTATATCTATATTTAAAGAAAAACATATATTAAATTTTTTTAAAATTTTATTAATACAATTAATTAAATTTTCTTTAAAATATAATAATTCTTTATTTATTTTTTTTTTAATATTTTTTAATTTATAATTTTCTATATTTAAAGATCTTTTATCTTTTAAAACTCCATCTCTTAAAAATATTTGTACATCTATAACTTTACCAGAACATCCACTAGGAACTCTTAAAGATGAATCTTTAACTTCAGATGCTTTTTCACCAAATATAGCTCTTAATAATTTTTCTTCAGGGCTTAATTGTGTTTCACCTTTAGGTGTTATTTTACCAACTAAAATATCTCCAACAGATACTTCAGATCCAATATTTATAATACCATTTTCATCTAATTTAAATAAAGAATCATCATTAATATTAGGAATATCAGAAGTAATTTCTTCAGATCCTAATTTTGTATCTCTACATATACAAGATAATTCTTGAATATGTAAACTAGTAAAAATATCTTTATGAATAATATTTTCAGAAATTAATATAGAATCTTCAAAATTATATCCATATCATGACATAAAAGCAACACGAACATTTTGTCCTAAAGATAATTCACCTAAATGAGTTGAAAAACCATCAGCTAAAATATCTCCTTTTTTAACTTTATCACCTAAATTTACACAAGGTTTCTGATTTATACATGTATTTTGATTAGAACGTAAATATTTAAATAAATTATATATAATAATATTTTTTGATACATTATTTATTTTATAATTATAATATTTTTCTATAACTATTTTTGAAGAATCAACATATTTAACAATACCTTTATTTTTTGATATAATACAAATACCAGAATCATTAGCAACTATACGTTCCATTCCAGTACCTACTAATGGTCTATCAGGTATTAAACAAGGTACAGCTTGACGTTGCATATTAGCACCCATTAAAGCTCTATTAGCATCATCATTTTCTAAAAAAGGAATTAAAGAAGCTCCTACTGAAACTATTTGTTGAGAAGAAACATCCATATAATTTATTTTATTATTATTAAATAAATTAAATTCACCATTATATCTACAAACTATAAAATTATCTTTAATTTTATTATTAACAATACAAATATTAGCTGGAGCTATAATATAATTATTTTCTTCTATAGCAGATAAATAACAAATATCATTTGTTAAATAACCATTTTTAATTTTCCTATAAGGAGTTTCTATAAATCCATATTTATTAATCTTTGCATAAATAGATAAAGAATTAATTAATCCAATATTAGGACCTTCAGGAGTTTCAATAGGACAAACTCTACCATAATGAGTAGAATGAATATCTCTAATTTCAAAACCCGCTCTTTCTCTAGTTAAACCTCCTGGACCTAAAGCTGATATTCTACGTTTATGAGTTATTTCTGCTAAAAGATTATTTTGATCCATAAATTGAGATAATTGACTAGAACAAAAAAAATCTTTAATTATTATAGATAAAATTTTAGCATTAATTATATCTTGAGGTGAAGTATTTATTAAATTACCAATAGAAAAACGATCTTTAACTATTTTTTCAATTCTAATTAATCCAATACGAAATTGATTTTCAATCATTTCCCCAACACATTTAACCCTTCTATTTCCTAAATTATCTATATCATCAATTTTTTCTATACCATTTTTAATATTTATTAATTTTTTAATTATATTAATTATATCTTTAATTTCTAAAACCATAGATCCATCTAATTTTTTTATACCTAAAGATAAATTTAATTTCATTCTTCCTACAATAGATAAATCATATTTATCATAAGAAAAAAATAAATTATGAAATACTTTTTTTGATATTTCTAAATTAAAAGGTTCACCTGGTCTAATAATATGATAAATTTTTTTTAAAGCATCACTTTTATTAAAAGTATTATCTATTAATAAAGTATTTAAAATAAAATAATTAGGTGTTAAATCATCAATATATAATATATATATATTACAATTAATATTTATTAATTTATTTAATAATTTTTTATCTATTTTAGTATTAGAAAATATTTTATATTTTTTTTTATTTAAAATAAAATTAAAATCTTTAGATATAATTTTATTTATTAAATATTTATAAGGTATTAAAATATAATTAACATCATCTAATATCATTTTTTTTATATATTTATATGTAATTTTTTTACCTTTACTTAAATATTTTTTATTATTAAAAATAATATCAAAACTTAATATTTTATTTTCTCATTGATTAGGATTAAATTTCATAAATATTTTTTTATTTATAATTTTTATATATAAAAATTTAAAAAATAAATTTAATATATCAATATTAAAATATCCTAAAGCTTTTAATATTATAGTAAATGGTAATTTACGTTTTCTATCTATACGCATATATAAAATATCTTTTGAATCAAATCCAAAATCTAATCAAGAACCTCTATATGGTATAATTCTAGCATTATATAATATTTTACCAGAAGTATTTATTTTTCCTTTATCATTACTAAAAAAAACCCCAGGACTACGATGTAATTGTGAAACTACAACTCTTTCTGTACCATTAACAATAAAAGTTCCTCTATCTGTCATTAAAGGAATATCACCAAAATAAACTCTTTGTTTTTTTTTAGATATTAATTTTCTTTTATTTTTTAATATATTATAAACATATAAACATAATTTTACTTTTAAACTTATTGAATAAGTTAAACCTCTTATTAAACATTCTCTATCAGTAAATATAGGTTTAACTATTTTATAATTTAAATAATTTAATTTTATGGTATTATTATAATTACATATTGGAAAAACAGAATTAAAACATAAATTTAATCCAGATAATTTATTTTTATTATTATATAAAAAATCATTATAAGAATTTATTTGAATAGAAAGTAAATATGGTAAATCTAAAATTTTAGGAATTTTACTAAAATCTTTACGTAAACATTTAATTTCAGTATGAGAATAAACCATATAATTGTTTACCTAATTTATAATAATAATTATTTTATAGTAACTTTAGCACCAACTTCTTCTAAAGATTTCTTTAATAAATCTACATCTTTTTTTTGAATTTTATTTTTTATTAAAACAGGAAATGATTCTACTAAATCTTTCGCTTCTTTTAAACCTAAATTTAAAAAATTACGTATTATTTTAATAACTGCAATTTTATTATCACCTATAGAATCTAAAAATAAATCAAATTCTTTTTTTTTAATTTTATCAATTTTATTTTTATTATCAATATTATTTAATTCATAATTTTTAGAACTTATTCCAAATTTTTTTTCTATTAAATCAATTAATTCTACAATTTCAATTAATGACATAGATGATATTTTATTTAAAATTTCTTTATTACTTATTTTCATAAATTACCTTAAATTTTAATTTTATTTTTTTTAATAATTAATAAAACACGTAAAAATTTAATTATAGAAATATTTTTTATATAAAAAATTAAATATTCTAAAGATTTTTTAATATTATATAATAAAGATATTTTTTTATGTATATTGTAATTAACTAATTTTTTATTAATAATAACATAATTTAATTTAATTTTATTTTTATATTTATTAAAAAATTTTTCAAAAATTACTGATGGATAACTATAAGAATTTATAGAATAAAATATTAATGTAGAACCAACAATTTTATTTTTAAAAAAATTTAATTTTAATTTATTTAAAATAATATAAAATAATTTATTATGTATTACAGATATAAAAAAACCTTTTTTATTACTATTTTTACGTAAAAAAACTAAATCATTTGATTTTAATTTATTAAATTTTATAATTAATATAGATAAACATTTATTTATTTTATATTTCATATTTAAAATATATTTTTTTTTACTTTTTAAACTTAATGACATTTTAACCTTTAAATACTATTTAATTAAAATTAATAAAATAACTATTACCCATAGTACTAGATAAACTAATTTTATCTATAAAAGAAATATTTTTCATATAATTAAATTTATGTAATAAAAGTAAATCTATTAAATAAAAAAAATTACATAATAATTTTTTATTAGAAAAGTTTATTTTACCTATAGATAAATGTATAATTCCATATTTATCAGTTTTATATATTTTTTTACCTTTTATAAATTCAAATATTGTTTTTTTTATATTATTAGTAATAGTATTAAATTTTAAATTAGGCATTAATCCTTTAGGACCTAATATATAACCTAATTTACTAACTAAATTAATTAAATCTGGAGTACAAATAACTAAATCATATTTTATTTCATTATTTTTAATTTTATTAAATAAATCATTATTACCTACAAAAAAAGCTCCAGAATCATAAGCAATTTTAAAATTAGATTTATTAGTAAATACAACTATTTTTTTTTTTATATTTAATGAATAAGGAAATAATATAGTACCATAAATATTCTCATTACTTTTATTATTTAAATTTAAATTTATAGCAATATCTATAGATTCATTAAATTTATTTTTAGACTTTTTTTTAATTTTATCAAATATTTTTATAATTTTATTTTTTAATTTATTATTTTTAATATATTTCATAATTATTATTATTTATTTTTAATTTTAACACCCATAGATATAGCAGTACCAACAATTGATTTATAAACAGAATTTATATCACAACTATTTGTATCACAAATTTTAATTTTAGCTATATTTAAAATATCAGATTCTTTTATATAACCAACAATATTATTACCAGGTTTTTTAGAACCAAAATTTATAGAAGCATATTTTTTAATTAAATATGAAACTGTAGGACTTTTAGTAACAAAAGTAAAACTACGATCAGAATTTATTTTTATAATAACTGGTATAGGAATACCTTTTTGTAAATTAGAAGTTTTTTTATTAAATAATTTACAAAATTGCATAATATTTATTCCCCTTTGACCTAAAATAGGTCCAACAGGAGGACTAGGATTAGCCATTCCAGATAAAACTTGTAATTTTATATATATATTTTTTTTAGACATATTATTTTATTATAAATTAATAATTATTTTTTTCTACTTGAGAAAAATCTAATTCCACAGGAGTAGATCTTCCAAATATTAAAACAGAAACTTTTAAACGATTTTTATCATAATCAATTTTTTCAACTGTACCACTAAAATCACAAAAAGGACCATTATTAATTCTTACTAATTCACCATATTCAAATAATATTTTAGGTCTAGGTTTACCACTAATTTCATTTAATTTATTTTTTATAATTTTTATTTCTCTATTACTTATTGGAAAAGGATTACCTAATTCACCTCCAATAAAACCAACTATTTTAGGAATATTACGAATCAAATATCAATTTTTATTATTCATAATCATATGAATTAAAAAATAACCTGGAAAAAATTTTTTTTTACTTTTTTTTCTTATACCATTTTTTATTTCAATAATTTCTTCAGTAGGAAGTAAAATTTCACCAAAATCTTTTTCTAATTTATATAATTTTATATAATCTTTTAAAGATTTTATAATTTTATCTTCAAAATTAGAAAATACTTGAATAACATATCATAATTTTTTTTTAATATTCATAATTTTTTTTTATTTTTTTAAAAATATAAATTATTAATAAAAAAAAATATATTAAATATAATTTTATCAATTAAAAAAATAATAATTGATATAAAAAAACTAAATAAATAAATTATAAAAATATTTTTATTTACTTCATAAAAAGAAGGTCAAATAATTTTTAAAATTTCTAATTTTGATTTTTTAAAAAAAATAATTAAATTTTTTAAAAAAAAATAATTTTTTAATAAATAAAAAAATAAACAAAAAAAAATTTTTTTTAAAAAAAATAAAAAAATAAAATTATATTTATATAAAAAAAAATTAAATATAAATAAAAAAAATATATCAAAAAAATATAAATTTATTTTTTTTAAATAATTATTCATTAATATTTATAAATAAAATTGTTAATAATAAATTTATTAAAATATTTAAACAATAAAAAATAAATAATTTTTAATAAAAAATTAATAAAATATAATTAATATTATAATATTAAAAAATTAAATTAATATATTATATATAATATATTAAAATAATTTTTTAAACAATACTTATAAAATAATAATTTAAAATTTTTTAATATATTTATAAAAATAAATTTAAAATTATTAAAATTTTTATATTTATATCTATAAATATATTAAATTAATAAAATATTAATTTAATAATAAATTTAAAATATTTAAAAAATTTATAAATATTTAAAATATAAAATATTTTTATAATTTATAAAAAAATATTAATTAAATTTATATTTAAAATATAAATAAAAAAAATAAAATAATATAAATATATTTAATTTAAAAAATTTAATTTTTTTTTTCAAATATTTTCAAAAAAAAATTTCTCATACATAAACATAATTTTATAATCAATATATTTTTTATGATTAAAATTTAATAAATGTAATAAACCATGTATTAAAAGATAAGAAAAATAAAAAAAATAATTAATTTTATTTAATTTAGATTTTTTATATATTTCATATGGACATAATATAATATCTCCTAATAAATTATTATTAATATTTCAATTATAAGAAAAAGATAAAATATCAGTATTAGAATTTATATATCTATATTTTTTATTAAAAAAAATCATTTTTTTAGAATTTAACATAACAATACATACATTTTTTTTTATATTAAAAAATGAATACATATTTTTAAAAATTTTATAAAAAAAATATTTTTTTGGTAATAAAAAAAAATTATTACAAAAAAAAAATAAATTTAAATTTAATTTTTTAATCATAAATATAATTTATTTTAAATTTTCATATTTATTATATGCTTTAATTATATTACTAACAATATTAGAACGCATGATATCATTAACTTTAAAATATACAATACCAATATCATTCAAATTTTTACATACTTTTATAGCATTTTTTAATCCAGAATTAATTTTCTTAGGTAAATCTATTTGAGATATATCACCATTTATAACTACTTTAGAATTAAAACCTAAACGAGTTAAAAACATTTTCATTTGAGAAATAGTAGTATTTTGAGCTTCATCTAAAATTATAAAACAATTATTAAAAGTTCTTCCTCTCATATATGCTAAAGGAACAATCTCTATAATATTATTATATATATATTTTTTATAAAAATTAGGACCTAAAATTTCAAATAATATATCATATATAGGTGATAAATAAGGATCTATTTTTTGATTAAAATTTCCAGGTAAATACCCTAATTTTTCTCCTGCTTCAACAATAGGTCTAACTAAAATAATTTTATTTATTTTTCTTTTTTTAAAAAAATTAATAGCTGCAACTGTAGCTAAATAAGTTTTTCCTGTACCAGAAACACCTACAGCAAAAGTTATAATTTTATTTAAAATATTATTTATATATAAATTCTGTATTTTATTTTTAGGTTTAATAAAACTAAATTTAGTTTTTAAAAAAAAATTATAACTATTTTTTTTTATATTATTTAACATAAATTATATATTATAATATTATTCCATACAATAAATTTTTTTTATTATTAATTATTTTAATATTTATTATTTTACCTATTAAATTATTTTCATTATTTTTAAAATAAACAATTTTATTATTAAAACAACGACCATAATAATAATTATTTCTTTTTGTATAACCTTCTACTAAAATTTTTTGTATAGAATTTACCATTTTTTTACTTCAATAAATATAATTTTTATTTAATAATTTTTGAATTTTATATAATCTTTTTTTTTTTTCTAATATTGAAATATCATCTTTCATATAAAATGCTTTTGTTTTTTCTCTAGGAGAATATATAAAAACATAACTATTATCAAATTTAATTTCTTTTATTAAATTTAAAGTTAATTTAAAATCATATTTATTTTCAGAAGGAAAACCAACTATAAAATCTGAACCAAATAAAATATTTGGTCTAATATCTAATAATTTATATATAATATTTTTATAATAATCTATATTATAATTTCTTCTCATAATATTTAAAATTCTATCAGAACCAGATTGTACAGGTAAATGTAAATAATCAACTATTTTAGAAATATTTTTATAACATAAAAAAATATCTTTTGTAAAATTTATAGGATGACTACTAGTAAATTTTATTCTTTTTATTCCATTAATTTCAGATATTAAATTTAATAAATATGAAAAATTACATTTTTTTTTATTTGATAAATAACTACAATAAGAATTAACATTTTGTCCTAATAAATTAATTTCACATATACCTTTTGATACTAAATAATTTATTTCAGAAATAATATCTTCAGGTAATCTACTTATTTGTTTTCCTCTTGTATAAGGTACTATACAATAAGAACAAAATTTATTACATCCTTCCATAATAGTAATAAATGTATTATATATAAAATTATTTTTATTATTAATAAAATTAACATTTTTTTTAATTTTATTAATAAATTTAATATTTAATATTTTTTTTTTATTTTTAATAAATTTTTTTATTAATAAAGGAATATTTTTAATATTTTGAGTACCACATATTATATCAATAATATTAAATTTATTAAATAATTTTTCTTTTTCTTTAGTAGCTACACAACCACATAATATAACAATTAATTTATTTTTTATTTGTTTTATTTTTTTTATAATATTTAAATAATTAAATAATTTATCTTCTGCTTTTTTTCTAACAGAACAAGTATTTAAAATTATTATATCAGAATTTAATAAAGAATTCACTAAATGATATTTTTTTGATGAAGATAATAAATATGAAACAATTTTATTAGAATCATATTTATTCATTTGACATCCTCAAGTTTTTATATATATTTTTTTATACATAAAATTAAAATAAATATAATTAAATATTATAGCTATGATAGGAATTGAACCTATGATCTCAGCGTTATGAATGCTGTGCTTTAGCCAACTAAGCTACATAGCCTTTTACAGGGGTACCAGGATTTGAACCTGGGATCTCGAGATCAAAACCCGATGCCTTACCACTTGGCTATACCCCAAAAAAATACGGAAGACGAGATTTGAACTCGTATACAATTAAGTACTAGATTCTAATTCTAGTGCGTTTACCAATTTCGCCACTTCCGTGACTTTATTATAATATATAATATATAATATATCATGAAAAATAAATTATTTTTATATTTATTTAAATATTATTTTAATTTATTTAAAAAAAATAATATATATTTTAAACACAACACTTATAATCTTATATCTAAAATAATATATTTAATATATTCATTTTAAATATAAATAATAATAAAAAATATAATAAAATAAAATATATATATAATATATATATATAATATATATATATATATATATATATATATATATATATATAAATAAAAAAAATTATAAAAAATAATAAAAAAATAAAATTTAATTAATTTAATATAAAAAATAATATTTTTTTATATTAAAAAAAATTAAAAATTTAAATTTATTAATAAAAAATTAACTAAATCATATAATAAAATTTTTTTATTTATATTTAAAATTTTTTTAATATTACTTAAACAAAAAATTAATTTATTTAAAATAAAATAAATTTTATTAATATCAAAAAAATTTTTTTTTTTTTTTAAAAAAAAATATATATCTAAATTATATAAATATTTTTTAATATTATATTTATATTTAATAAAATCTAAAAATATAGTAATTAATATATATAAATTAACTTCTAATTTATTATTATTTAATATTTTTACTATTTTATTAATATTTAATTTATTTAAATTTAATATTAATTTTATAAGATATTTTTTTATATAAAAATTATTTTTAATTCATTTATAAGTATCAATTAAAGAATTATTATTTAATCTAATAAATGATAAAATAACATTTTTATTAAATTTTTTAATACATTTTTTATTAATTAATAAATTAAATATTTTTTTTTCTTTAGGAAATTTAATTTTTATAAAAAATAATCTACTTAATATAGTATTAGGAATAATAATATTATCTAAACAACTAAATATAAAAAAAAAATTAATATTATATTGTTCTAAAATTTTTAATAAATAATTATTTATATAAATATTATTAAATAAAAAATTAGAAAAATAAACTATTTTATAAATATTAAAATTAATATTACTTAATAAATTTTTATATATATTTTTAATATAATTTATATTAAAATTATCATCATTTATATAATAATAATTTAAATATATTTTTTTTTTAAATAAAATACAATTAAAACATTTATTACATAAATTATATTTTTTTTTATTTAAACAAAAAATTCATTTTATTCATTTAAATATTAATAAATCTATATTTAAATTACATGAATATGTAATTATAAAATTTTTATTTTTAAAACTAAAATAATTATAAATATTTATAAGTTTAATATAATTTTTTTTAAATCAACTGTAAATAATAATATTATTTTTATTCATTTAATAATATAAATAATTAAAAATTTATATAATATATATTATAATATACATTATATAAATATAAAATAATAGGATAAAAAAATGTTAGTAACATGCAAAACACCAAATTTTATAACAAAAGCAATAAATAAATATAATGAAATTATAGATTTTAATTTATATAAAAATACAAAAAATAAAAATATATTATTATTTTTTTGACCTTTAGATTTTACATATATATGTCCATCAGAAATATTAGCTATAAATAACAGATATAATAAATTTAAAAAAAGAAATACAAAAATAATAGGAATATCAATAGATTCTATTTATACACATTTAGCATGAAAAAAAACTCCAATAAATAAAGGAGGAATAGGATCAATAAAATTTAATATATTATCAGATATAGAAAAAAAAATACAAAAAATATATAAATTAAAAAATAAAAATTTATCAATATATTTAAGAACTACTATTATAATAGATTGCAATAAAATAATAAGATATCAATCAACAAATGATTTACAAATAGGAAGAAATATAGATGAAATATTAAGAATAATAGATGCAATAAATTTTAATAAAGAAACTAAAATGATATGTCCTGCTCAATGAAATAAAAAAAAAGAAGGAATAAAAGAAACACATAAAAGTATTTGTAATTTTTTAAAAAAAAATTATAAAAAAATATAATATATACATATAATATATATGTATATATTATAAAATATTTAAATAAAAAATTAAAATTTTTAATTTTATTTATTTATTTTTATTTCATTATAAATAAAATGTTTTTTTTTTATTGGATCATATTTTTTTAATTTTATTTTTTTTTTAGTATTAATTATATTTTTAGTAGAAGTATAAAAATGTCCACTTCCAGAAGAAGATAATAATTTTATATTAATTCTTTTATTTTTAGTCATTTTTTTATATTTTTAAAATTAAAATATGTATTAAAAAAAAATTATATAAATTTTTTATATTTTTTTAATACTTTTTCTATCCCAATTTTATTTATAATTCTAATAGCTTTACAAGTTAATTTAAGTTTTATAAATTTTTTTTTACTAGATATTCAAAAACGATGATTATGTAAATTAGGTAAAAATTTTCTTTTTGATTTATTCATAGAATAAGATCTTTTATAACCAAATAAAGGTTTTTTTTTTGTAATAAAACAAAATTTAGACATAAATTAAATTCCTTATAATAAAAAATTTATTTTTTTATTAATTTAATAGTATTACATAAAAAAATATTATTATAATTATTATTATCATATTTTAAATAACCACTTAAAAATATAATATTATAAATATCAATAATAGAAGAATATTTTATATATATATTTTTAAAAATTAATACATCTATATTATTAGTATTATCATCTAAATTTAATATACAAATATTATTTTTATTTTTAGTTAATATAAATTTAATATTAGTAATTAACCCAAATATATTAATTAAATTATTTGTTTTTAAAAAAAATAAATCTTTTATAAAAAAAAAATTAACTTTATTTTTAACAAAATTAATATATTTATTTATTGGATGATCAGTTAAATAAAATCCTAATGATTCTTTTTCTTTATTTAATATATTTTCTTTATTTAATAAATTAGAACATTTTTTCATATCTTTATAAATAAAATTATCTAAAGATTTTTTATTTTTAAATAAAGATAATTGAATAAAATTTAAATTATTATTTTTATTTTTAAAAATATATAATATTTTTTTAACATAATTAAATAATATACATCTATTTATTTTAAAAATATCTAAAGAACCTGAAAAAATTAATTTTTCTAAAACTAATTTAGTAATTTTTTTATTATATATTAATTTACAAAAATTAACATAATCTTTAAATAATCCATATTTATTACGAATATTAATAATATGTTCTATAGAACTTTTTCCTATTCCTTTTATAGCACCTAAACCATATATTATTTCTTTATTTTTATTAACATAAAAATTATATAAACTTAAATTAATATTAGGATAAATTATTTTTATACCAAATTGTTTAGCTTCATTTATAATTAAAATTATTTTTTTAATATTATCTATATCAGCATTCATAATAGATACTAAAAATTCAGCAGTAAAATTAGATTTTAATCATAAAGTTTGATATGCTAATAATGAATAAGATACAGAATGAGATTTATTAAAACCATAATTAGCAAATTTTTCCATTAAAGAGAAAATTTTTAAAGAAAAATCACCATTTATACCTAATAAAATAGCTCCATTTTTAAATATTTTTTTATGAACTTTCATTTTTTTATGATTTTTTTTAGTAATAGCTATTCTTAATTCGTCAGCTTTTTCTAAACTATAATTAGCTAAAATTTGAGCTATTTTCATTACTTGTTCTTGATATAATATTATTCCATAAGTATATTTTAATACAGGAATTAATAATTTATGTTCTCATTTTTTATCTGGATAATATATACATTCTTTACCATTTTTACGATTAATAAAATTATCAACCATTCCTGATTGTAATGGACCTGGTCTAAATAATGCTAATAAAGATACTATATCATTAAAATTATTTGGTTTTAATTTTTTAATTAATTTCCTCATTCCAATTGATTCTAATTGAAAAACACCTATAGTTTTAGATTTTTTTAATAAATCAAAACTTTTTTTATTATTTAAAGATATTTTATTTATATTAAAATTACTATTAAAATATTTATTATTATTTATTATGTTAATAGTATTATTTATAATAGTTAAAGTTCTTAAACCTAATAAATCAAATTTTACTAAACCAATATATTTTATATCATCTTTATCAAATTGAGTAATTATTTTATTTGTATCTTTATCATAATAAGTAGCACAAAAATCATCTATTAATTTAGGAGATATTATTATTCCTCCAGCATGTTTACCTATACCTTTAATTACACCTTCTAATTTAGAAGAAATATCAATTAAATATTTAATATCTTTATTAGATTTATATAAATTATTTAATTTATTTTCTAAAATAAGAGCTTTTTTAAAAGTAATATTTACATCAGAAGGTATTAATTTAGCTAAATAATCTACAAAATGATATTGATAACCTAAAACCCTACCAACATCTCTTAAAACAGATTTAGCTGTCATAGTATTAAAAGTAACAATTTGAGCTAAAGAATTATTTCCATATATTTTTTCTAAATGAATAAATACTTCATCTCTTCTATTCATACAAAAATCAATATCAAGATCAGGCATAGATTGTCTTTCAAGATTTAAAAATCTTTCAAAAATTAAACCAAATTTTATAGGATCAACATCACTTATATATAATAAAAAAACTACTAAAGATCCAGCACCCGATCCTCTACCTGGACCAACATAAATTTTATTATTTTTAGATCATTTTACAAATTCCATTACTATTAAAAAATAATCTGAAATATTTAATTTAAATATTATATTTAATTCTTTATTTATACGTAATAAATATTTATTTTTTAATAAATTATTATTTTTAAAATTCATTCTTTTTTTTAAACCAATAAAAACCATTTTTTTTAAATAATCATTAGATGAATAATTATATTTATATGGAAAACTAGGTAAAATTATTTTTTTTTTTTTAATTAAAAAATTACACATAAAAGAAATTTTTATAGTATTAAATAAAGAAATAGATAAATCAGAAAATAAATTAAACATTTTATTTTGAGATTTAAAATAATATTGATTTGTATAATTTATAAAATTATTAATTTTTTTTAATTTACATCCATAATATATAGAAGAATGAATTTTATTTATATAAAAATCTTTTTTTTTTAAAAATAAAATTTTATTAGTAGCAACTAAATCAATATTATTATTTTTAGAACATAATAAAACATCTTTAAAGTATAAATGTTGATTTTTATGATTTAAACGAAATACTTGTAAATATAAATTTTCACAAAAATATTTTTTTAAAAATAAAATATGTTTATTAACATCAATTAAATTATAAAAAAAAAATTTTTTATTATTATAACAATAATAATTTAAAGAATATAATAAAATTAAACCATCATTAAATTTACATAATAAATTATAATCAATATATAAAAAATTAAAATTATTATAATTTTTATGAGCAATAGAAATTAATTTTATTAAATTATAATAACCTACTTTATTAATTATTAATAAAGTAGAATAATTTATACTATTTATATTTTTATAATATATTGCTATATCACAACCAAATATAGGTTTTATTCCATAAAATAAAGATTTTTTATAAAATTTAATAATTCCAGATAAATTAAAATAATCTGTTAAAGCTATAGAAGGCATATTAAATTTATAAGCTTTTTTTAAAATATTATCTATTTTACATATACTATCTTTTATAGAATAATCACTATGAACATTAAGATGTATAAATTTAGGATAAATCATAAATATTTTTTAATTAATTTTATTTAAATAAATATTTATTTAAAAAATTATTTATTTTATTTATTTCAATTTTTTATTAATATAAATATTTATTATTAATATAAATTTTTTAATAAAATTTATAATAAAATTTTTTTAAATAATAAAATAATTATATTAAATTACTAATATTAAATTTAAAATAATCTATTTCATTATTATTAATATATTTTATAGGTAATCCAAATGAAAAATTTAATAATCCTATAGGAGTTATAATTTTTAAAGAACTACCAATAGATAATTTTATCATATTTTTATTATTATTAAAATTTAAAAATTTATTTTTATATTTTTTAAAAATATTTTTTATATTATTATTAATTAAAATTCCAGTATCTAAAAAAATAGATAAACGAATATATTTAGAATAATAATTATTAAAAAAATATTTATTTGGAATAATAATATCTATATTATTAAATAACATAAAATTATTATTAAAAAAATTATTTAATAAACATATTTTTTGTTTTTTTTTACATTTATAATTTTTAGAATTTATAAATATTTCTTTAAAACCAATATTTTTATAATTAAAACCTCTTAAAAAAATATTATTAAATAAATTAAAATATTCATAAAAAGGTAATTTTTTATTATTTAATTTATTAATATAATTTATATTATTAAAAATAGATAATATCCATTCTTTATTTTTATTTAAAGGAATATAATTTAAAAAAGAAAAATATATTTTATAATAATTATTATTTAAATTAAATAAAGTATATTTACTATATAAATTTAAATAATAACCAAAAGTAGGAAAAATTTTATTATCTAATTTATTAAAAATTAAATTATTTATTAAAAAAAAATCATTTACAAAAAATTTATTATTTAAAGAATTTAAATTATATTTATTTTTAATAAAATTAAAATACTTTATATATGATAATTTTGATTTTATATTATATAAATAATTATAGTTATAATTTAAACCTAATTTATATTTAAAATTTTTATTAATTAAAAATATTAAACTATTTTCTAAATTATAATTTAAATTTAAATATCCATAATCATTAAAATTATCATATAATAAATTATTTAATAAAATTTTATGTTTAAAATATATTAAATTATTTTTATTAATTGGATAAATAAAAGAAATATTTAAAAATTTACCAAATTTATTATTTAAATTTTTTATTTTTAATAAACTATTATTAATAAAAATATTTTTTTTAGATAATAAAATATTATAATATATATTATTTTTTTCTCCATATCCAATATTAAAATTAAAAATATTATTATTTTTATTTTCTATAATTTTATAAATAATATTAACTTTATTATCATTAATTATTTTTTTTTTAAATTTTACTAAAGAAAAAAAATTAGTATTTTTTAAATTTAATAAACCTTTTTTAATTAAATATATATTATATAATTCACCATCTAAAATAGGAATTTTTTTTCTTAAAAAAATATATTTAATTTTTTTATTACCTTTAAATAAAATTTTATTAATATAAAATTTTTTTTCAAAAATTATATTTATAAAAAAAATAATTTTATTTTTATTAATTTTTTTATATTTTATATTAAAATTTAAATTAATATAACCTTTTTTATTAAAAAAAATATTAATATTATAAATAATTTTTTTTATTATTTTATAATTAAAATATATATTTTTTTTAAAATATTTTTTTTTTATTTTATTTAATATTTCATTATTATTTAAAATATTAGTTTTAAATATAATATCATATATTTTATATTTTTCACCTTCAAATAAATTTATAAAAATATTTAATATATTATTTTTACAAATTTTAATTTTTATATTTTTAATATAAAAATCTAAATATCCATTAATAAAATAATAATATTTTAAATTATTTATTTTTTTTAAAAATTTATTATATAAAAAATTATTTGAAAATAAAAAATTTAATATAAAATTATTATTATAAATTAATGATAAAATAATATTATTTTTAATACTATTATTACCTAATATATAAATATTATTTAATTTAAAAAAATTATTTTCTTTTATTACTAATTTTAATAAACATTTATTATTATTTAAATTAATTTTAAAAAAATTTATTTTAACATTATATTTACCTATTTTTTTATATTTATTAATTAAATAAATTTTAAATTTAAATATATTAAAATTATTTAAAAAATTAAAATAATTAATTTTAAATTTATTTAAAAAAAAAAATATTTTATTATTATTAAATATTTTATTACCTTTTATTAATATGTTATTAATTATATATTTATATTTTAATATAAATAATATTTTATTATTTTTTAAATTTAAAAAATTTATATAACTAAAATGATTTAATTTATATAAAAATTTTTTAATTTTATATAAATCATTTATATATATATAATTTCCAAATTTTTTTTTTAATATATTTTTATAATAATAAGAATTAATATTATTATTTTTAATATTAAAAATAATATTTTTTAATTTATAAATCTTATTAGCAAAAGAATTAGAATAAATTAAAAATAAAAACAATACTATAAAAATCTTTTTCATTTATTAATCATGTTTATAAAAAAATTAATTTTTTTTATTATATATAATAAAATAAAAATAATTAATTAAAATATATTTTTAAATATTTTATTATATTAATAAAATAATATATTTAAAAAATTTAATAATAATTATAATAAAAATTTTTAAATATATAATTTTATTTATTAATTTTTTAAAAAATATATTTATTTATTAAATATTTATTGAAAATTATTATTTTAAATATTAATTAAAACATTTTAATTAATATATTAATAATTTTTATAATAAAAAATATATATTATATATAAATTAATATTTTTAAATTATTTATAATAAAAAAATAAAATAATATTATTAAATAATATTAAATTTTTATAATAAATATAAAAAATTTATAATAAATATTTATAATTTTTATTAATTTATTAAATAATATTAAAAAAATAAATAAAATAATTTTATTTTTTTAAAAAATCTTTTTTTTTTAAAAATAAAATATTTAAATTATTTATATATAAATTAGTAATTTTTTGTAATAAAAAATTTAATTTATTTTCTTCATCTTTACTAATATTAATATTTTTAATTAATAATTTAATTTTATTTTTAAAATATTTTCTTACATTTCTAATAGAAATTTTTGATAATTCAAATTCTTTTTTTAATAATTTAATAAAATAATATCTTTTTTCCTCTGTTAATGGAGGAATAAAAATTAATATATCATCTTTATCTTCATTTATATTTAAATTTAAATTTAAAGATAAAATAGATTTTTTAACTATATTTTTAATAGTTTTATCAAATAAACAAATTCTAAAACAATTTTTTTTTTCTATAGATATTTTAGATAATTTATATAAAAAAATTTTTTTATTATAATAATTTATTAACAAATTTGAAATAATGCTAGAATCTAAAAAATTAATATTAAATTTATTTATATTTTTTTTAAAATTATTTAAACATGATTCCATTTTTTTTTTAATATTTAATTTATTTATATATTCTAATATATTCATATTTATATTATATCAATAAAATTTTATAACTACAAAATAAAAAATTAATCTTCTAAAAAACTACGTAATAAATCAGATCTACTAGGGTGACGTAATTTACGTAAAGCTTTAGCTTCTATTTGTCTTATTCTTTCTCTAGTAACATCAAATTGTTTACCAACTTCTTCTAATGTATGATCACTATTCATATCAATACCAAAACGCATTCTTAAAACTTTAGCTTCTCTTGGAGTAAGACTAGATAATACAATATTAGTTATAAATTTTAAATTTTCAGAAGTAGCAGATTCTAAAGGTAATTTTAAAGAAGAATCTTCTATAAAATCACTTAAATGTAAATCTTCATCTTCACCAATTGGTGTTTCCATTGAAATAGGTTCTTTTGCTATTTTCAATATTTTTCTAATTTTTTCTTTTGAAATAGACATATAATTAGATAATTCTTCAGGTGTAGGTTCACGACCAATTTCTTGTAAAATTTGTCTAGATATTCTATTTAATTTATTTATTGTTTCAATCATATGAACAGGAATTCTAATAGTACGAGCTTGATCAGCAATAGATCTAGTAATAGCTTGACGTATTCATCAAGTTGCATAAGTAGAAAATTTATAACCTCTTTTATATTCAAATTTATCAACAGCTTTCATTAATCCAATATTTCCTTCTTGGATTAAATCTAAAAATTGTAAACCTCTATTTGTATATTTTTTTGCAATAGAAATAACTAATCTTAAATTAGCTTCAACCATTTCTTTTTTAGCTAATTTAATTTTTAATTCATTATTTATTAAATTTTTACTAATTTTTTTTATATTATATATACTTAATCCAAATTTTTTTTCTATTAAAAACAAATATTTTAATTTTTTTTTTAACTTTTTTTTAATTTTTTTAAATTTTTTAAAAAATATTTTATTATTATTAAATATTTTTTTTAATCATATAGGATTAGTACCATAATTAAAATAATTTTTATAAAATTTTTTTTTAGAAATAAAACAATAATTTATACATAAATTAAAAATTTCTTTTTCTTTAATATTTATTAAATTAATAATATTATTAATTTTATATAATAAATAATTAAATTGTTTAGGAGATAATTTAAATTTCATAAACAATTTTATCAATTTATTTCATTCATATATTGTATAAGGATGATTTATAGTATATTTTTTAATAAATTTTTTTAATATATTATATTGAAAAATTAAATAATTAAATTTTTTTTCAATAATACTGAAATTTATAAAATTTATATATAAATTTTTATTATTTTTTTTTTTTTTAATATTATTATTAATATAATAATTCAAATCATAATCAGTAAATCCTATTATTAAATCAGATAAACGTAATTTACCTTTTTTTACTAAATAATATTGATTTAAAAAAAAATATATAGATTTAAATAATTTAGCTAAATAAAATTGAGTATTATAAATATTTTTTTCAATACGTTTAGCTATATTTATTTCATCTTTTCTAGTTAATAAATTTATTTTATTCATTTTAATCATATAAATTTTATAAATTATTAATTTTAATTAAATATTAATATATTTATATTATATTATAAATTTATTATTTATAATAAATATTTATTTAAATTATAATTTAAAATAATTATAATTTTTTAAAAAAATTATAAAATAAAATTTTTTAATTTAATTAAATTTCATATTTTTTTTTTTCTTTTTATATTTCATTTAGATATAGAATACTTTGAATAATAAAAATTTATTTTTTTATTAATTAAAAAAATTTTTAATTTATTTAAAATATTAAAAAAAACAAATTTTTCATTATTTTTTTTTATATATATAAAATTATTTATATATAAATATTCTATATAAAATTTTATTCTATTATTATTAAAATAATTCATAATACCTAATATAGATATATTATTATTAAATAAACATATATTAACAATTTTTAAAAATAAAGATAAATTATATATATATATTAAATTAAATATTTTATCATTTATATTTATATAATTAGATAAATAAGTATATTTTAATAATATACTTATTAAATAACGAAAAATATTATTATTTTTAATAAATATTTTATTATTATAAAAATTTTTTATTATACTAATAATTTTATTTTGATTTAATCCAACTTTTTTATATAATTTATTATATAAAAATAATTTTATTAAAGGAGAATTTATTTTATTAATAAAAGATAAAAATTTATTTACAAAAAAAATTTTATTTTCATAAGAAAAACAATTTTTTTTTAATATACAATAACATAATATATCATACAATGATTTAGCTTTATTAATCTTATTTTTAAAATTTAAAATTCCATTTTCTCTAATAAATAAATCAGGATCATAATTTGAAGGTAAAAAAATAAAATATAATTTTTTATTTAAATTAATATATTTTAACATTAAAAATAATGTTTTTTTAGTAGATATTAAACCAGATTCATCTCCATCATAACAAAAAATAATTTTATTAGTATAATTATATAAAAAAATAATTTGTTTAATACATATATGAGATCCTAATAAACCAACTACATAATATATACCATATTTATTTAAAGTTATTACATCAAAATAACCTTCTACTATTAATATTTTATTTAATTTTAAATTTTTTTTTCTAATATAATTAAAACCATATAAACAATATTTTTTATTAAAATATAAATTTTTTTTAATATTAATATACTTATATTTATAATTTTTATAAATCGTACGACCACTAAAAGCTATAATTCTATTATAAATATCATATATAGGAAATATAATACGATTATATAAACTATCATAAATTTTATTTGATTTTTTTTTTAAAATACCTAATTTAATAAAAAATTTAATTTCATTTTTATTAAAATAATAATTTATTTTATTTATTATTTTTTTAGAAGAATAACCAATTAAAAAAAATTTTATTAATTTAATATTAATACCTCTATTAAATAATATATTTTTAACAAAAAAAGATTCTTTATCAAATAATAAAGAATTATGATAAATATTACAAATTTTTAAAATTAATTTTAAATAATAATTTTTATTATCATATAACTTTTTATTATAATTTAAATAATTAAATTTAAAATCTAAACAATTAATATTACATAATTCTTTTATACTATCTAAAAAATTTATATGATTAAAACGCATTAAAAAATCTATTATATTTCCATAAGTTTTACATCCAAAACAATAATAATATTTATCATTTTCATTAATTACAAATGAAGGATTTTTTTCTAAATGAAAAGGACAAAAAGCTATATATTTATTACCAACTTTTTTAACATTAATTTTAGATGATATAACTTTAACTATATTAGTATAACATAATAATTTATTTATAAAACTACGAGAAATATATTTCATTTAAAAAATTAATAATTATTTTATTCTTTTATTTTTATTTCTAATAAATTTATTTTTTATTCTTCTTTTTATTGCTAAAGCTTTAGCTTTTTTTTTTTTTGTAGTTGGTTTTTCATAAAATTCTCTTTTTTTTATTTCAGTTAAAATACCTGATTTTTCACAAGATCTTTTAAATCTACGTAAAGCTATATCAAAAGGTTCATTTTCTCTTATTTTAATAATTGGCATAAAAATTCCTTTAAACAATTGTAATATATAATATATATATTATATACAATTTTATATATAATTCTAGTATTATAATAAACAACAATTAATATTAACTACAACTAATATATAAAAATGATTATTCTAGGTATTGAAACTTCATGTGATGAAACTAGTATATCTTTATATGATAATAAAAAAGGTATAATAATTAATAAAATATATAGTCAAGCTTATATACATTCTAAATATGGAGGTGTAGTTCCTGATATAGCATCTAAAAATCATTCTAAAAAAATTATAAAATTAATTAAAAAAATTATTAAAAAAACTTTAATAAAATTAAATAATATAAAAATAATAGCATTTACAGCTGGACCAGGATTATCAAGTTCATTAATAATAGGAGCTACTATAGCAAATACTTTATCTTTTTTATATAAAATACCATGTATACCTATAAATCATATAGAGGGTCATATAATGTCAATAATGATTTCAAAAAAAAAACCAAATTTTCCATTTATAACATTAATAACATCAGGAGCAAATACAATTTTAGTAATAGTTTATAATTTTAATAAATATAAAATTATAGGTAATTCTTTAGATGATTCAGCAGGAGAAACTTTTGATAAAATAGGAAATATAATTAATTTAAAATATCCAGCTGGTAAAAAAATTTCTAAATTTGCAAAATTAGGTAAAAATAAATTTAATTTTCCAAAACCCATTACATTAAATAAAAATAATTTTAATTTTAGTTTTTCTGGATTAAAAACATATATAATTAATTTTATTAAAAAAAAAAAAATAAATTTACAATTTAAATATGATATAGCTTATTCTTTAGAAGAAACAATAACAGATATATTAATTATAAAATGTATAAATGCATATAAAAAATATAAAATAAATAAAATTAGTATTGTAGGAGGAGTAAGTTCAAATAAAAAATTAAGAAAAAAAATAAATTTATTAAAAAAAAAATATAATATAAAAATATTTTTTCCTAATAAAAAATTATGTACAGATAATGCAGCAATGATAGCTTATACTGGATATATAAAATATATTACAAATAATATAAATAAAAATAATTTATTAATTAAAATAAAACCTAATTGAAAAATAGGTGAAAATTTTTAATTTTTTTTATATAAAAAATTTAAATTTTCTTTTTTTAAAAAATAATAAATTTTTTTATATCTAAAAAATTTTATTTTTTTACTTATATTAATACCATAATAACCTAATTTAATTAAATATTTATTTTTTATATTATTAATAATATAATATATTTTAAAAAAATATTTTTTTAAAAAAATAAATATTTTATTCTTTAAAGGTAATAAATTTATTATTTTAATAAATTTAAAAATATAATTAATAATGTATTTATTACGTCAAATATTAATTTTATTAAATAAATTTAATATAAAAATAGATAATATTTTATTATTAAAAAAAAAATTTTTTTTTAAAAAAAAATATATATATTTAAATAAAATATAATTTTTTTTAGGTAATTTTAATCTTTGACAAAAAGAATAAACTATATTTAAAGTATAATCTTTATTACAAAAATATTTTTTCGATAATATTGAATGATTAAAAAAAATAAATAAACATAATAAATTTAAATTTAAACCTAATTTATAAAAATTTTTATTATTAAAAATAAATTTAAAATAATATTTTATTTTTTTATTATTAAAAATTAATAAAATTTCAGGATAAATAATATTATTTATATTTAATTTATTTAATAAATTAAAATAAATATATAAATTACATTTATTAATTACTTTTTTAGTTTCTAATCATATTCTTTCAGATTTTAAATATAAAAGTTCACCAGAAATAACAATTTTTTTAATTAATAATAAAGTTTTTTTATGAATATAAAAACCAAATTTATAATAAAAAGAATAAATTTTAATTATTCTTAAAACCCTTAAAGGATCTTCAGAAAAATGATAAGAAACATGTCTAATAATTCTATTTTTAATATCATTTATACCACCAAAAAAATCATAATATATACCTTTTTTATCTAAAGCTATAGCATTTATAGTTAAATCTCTTCTATATAAATCTTCTTTTAAAGTTATATTTTTTGAAAAATTACATAAAAAACCTTTATAACCTTTATTAATTTTTTTTTCAGTACGTGCTAAAGCATATTCTTCATAAGTAATAGGATGTAAAAATACAGGAAAATCATTACCAATAGGTATAAAACCTAAATTTATCATTTTTTTATAAGTACCACCAACAATAACTCAATCTTTATCACGTATATTTAATCCTAATAATTTATCACGTACCGCTCCTCCAACAAGAAAAATTTTCATTTTTATAAATTAAAAATTATTAAATTTTTTATTAAAAATAATATTTAATATATTATTATTTATTAAATCATTTTAAATTTTTTTAAAACTAAAATTATAAATTTATCATTTTTTAATTTTTTTTTAAATAATTATTTTTACAAAACATATATATTTATCTAATACAAAATAAAATTATTAATACAAAATTAAATTTATTAATTATATTTTAAATAATTAAATTATTCATATTTATTACTCTTAATTAAAATAATTTATAAAATTATTAAAATATATTTTTATTTATATATTTATATATTTTTTTATATTTATTTATTTTATGATTTAAAATAGGAATTTGTATTTTTTTTCAATATAATTTAATATTTAAAAATTTCTCTATTTTATTAAAAATATTAGGAATTATAGGACATAAATAAATAGAAATAATAGCAAAAATATTTATTATAGTAGTACAAAATTTATGTAATTCATATCTTTTTTTTAAATTTTTACAAATTAATCAAGGTTTATAATCATTAATATATTTATTTACTAAACTAACTAACTTATTTATTTCTAAAATAATTTTATAATAATTAAAATTTAAAAAATAATTGTTTATTAAATCATATTTATTTAAAAAAAAATTATAAAAATTATAATCTAATAATTTATTTGATAAATTATTATTATAATATTTATTTATAAAAGGATATATTCTAGAAGCAATATTAATATAATTATTTACAAGATTACAATTAATAGTTTTTAAAAAATCATTTATACATAAATTTATATCATTTATTTTAAAAGATAATTTACTTGCAAAATAATATCTTAAACTATCAGAATCAAAATATTTTAATCATTTTTTAGTACTAATAAAATTATTTTCAGATTTAGACATTTTATGACCATTTATTTTAATATGTCCATGAACTATAATATTTGTAGGTTTTTTAAAATCTAATACATCTAACATTATAGGTCATAATAAACCATGAAAATATAATATATCTTTACCAATAAAATGATAAATTTCATAATCATTATCATTTTTTCAAAAATCATAGAATTTAGAATAATTATAATTTAAATAACAAAATTTTTTAAAAACACTAATATATCCTAATGGAGCATCTAATCAAACATAAAAAAACTTATTTAAAATATATTTATTAGGTATTTTAAAACCAAAATAAGGAAAATCACGAGAAATATTTCAATCAATTAAATCATCATTATCTAATCAAAATAATAATTGATTTTTTACTTCACTTTGAAAACCAGAAACTAATATTCAATTAAATAAAAATTTTTTATATTTTTTTATATTAATAAACAAATGATTCGTTTTTTTTAATACTGGAATAGTATTTGATAATAAAGATTTAGGATTAATTAAATCAAAAGAATTATATATTTTATTACAAAAATTACAAATATCACCATATTGGTTATATTTTTTACATTTAGGACATTGACCTTTTAAAAATCTATCAGGCAAAAATATATTTTTATATATATCATAAAATTGATAAATATTTTTTTTATATAATAATTTATTAATTTTTAAATTATTTAATAACAATAAACAATAAAAATAATTAAATTTATTATGAGTAGTATAATAAATATCATGAATTATATTAAATTTTTTAAATTGTTTTTTATGATCTTTTAAAATATTTTCAATCATAACTTCTGGTAATAAATTTAATTCATTAGATTTAAGCATTACAGCTGTACCATGAGAATCATCAGCACATATAAAATAAACTTTATTACCTAATAATTTTTGATATCTTACTCATATATCAGCTTGTATATGTTCTAAAATATGTCCTATATGTATAGGACCATTTGCATAAGGAAATGCACAAGTAACTAAAATATTTTTCATAAAATAAAATATAAATCGGCGAGAGAGGATTTGAACCTCTGACCTACTAGTCCCAAACCAGTTGCGCTACCAAACTGCGCTACTCACCGATAAGGTGGTTAATGGGAATTGAACCCATGACATCTAGAACCACAATCTAGAACTCTACCAACTGAGTTATAACCACCATAATTGATTAATTATATAATATAATAATTTAAAAAACTATTAATATCTTTTCATCATATCAAAAAATTCATCATTTGTTTTAGTCATAGATAATTTTTTAATTAAAAATTCCATAGCATCTACTTCATTCATAGGTTGAATTATTCTTCTTAAAATTCAAATTTTTTGTAATTCATTTAAAGAAGTTAATAATTCTTCTCTACGAGTACCAGATCTATTATAATCTATAGCTGGAAAAACTCTTTTTTCTGCTATTTTTCTAGATAAATGTAATTCCATATTTCCAGTTCCTTTAAATTCCTCATAAATTACTTCATCCATTTTAGAACCTGTATCAATTAACGCAGTAGCTATTATAGTTAAACTACCACCTTCTTTAACATTTCTAGCAGCACCAAAAAATCTTTTAGGTCTATGTAAAGCATTAGAATCTATACCACCTGTTAAAATTTTACCAGAAGATGGAACTGTAGTATTATATGCTCTTGCTAATCTAGTTATAGAATCTAATAATATAATAACATTTTTTTTATGTTCTACTAATCTTTTTGCTTTTTCAATAACCATTTCAGAAACTTGTATATGTCTTAAAGCTGGTTCATCAAAAGTAGAAGCAATTACTTCTCCTTTAACTAATCTATACATTTCAGTTACTTCTTCAGGTCTTTCATCAATTAATAAAACTATTAAAACACAATCAGAATGATTATAACTAATACTTTTTGCAATATTTTGTAATAAAATAGTTTTTCCAGCTTTAGGTGGAGCTACTATTAATCCTCTTTGTCCTCTACCTATAGGAGAAGCTAAATCTAATACACGACAAGTAATATCTTCTTTAGAACCATTACCAATTTCCATATATAAACGATAATTAGTATGTAAAGGAGTTAAATTTTCAAATAAAATTTTATTTTTAATATTATCAGGTTTATCATAATTAACAGTATTAATTTTTAATAATGCAAAATAACGTTCTGTTTTTTTAGGAGGACGTATTTTACCAGAAATAGTATCACCTGTTCTTAAATTAAATTTACGTATTTGACTAGGAGAAACATAAATATCATCTGGTCCAGCTAAATAAGAACTATCTGAAGATCTTAAAAAACCAAATCCATCTTGTAATATTTCTAATACACCATTACCAAAAATATCTTCTCCACCTTTACAATGTTGTTTTAATATAGAAAAAATAATATCTTGTTTACGCATTCTAGCTAAATTTTCTAAACCATTTTTTTTACCAATAATAACTAATTTAGAAACTGACATATTTTTTAATCGTGTAAGATTCATAATAAATAATAATTAATTATTAATTGAAAAATAAAATAAAAATAAATTATATTTAAATATATAAATTTAAAAAATTAATTAATTTATTTTTACTTAAAAGACCTATTTTAGTTGATAATAAAACACCTTTATTAAATAACATAATTGTAGGAATACTACTAATATTATATTTTTTAATTATAATATTAGATTTATTTATATTTAATTTAAAAAAAATTATTTTATTAATATAATTTTTATAAATATCTTTTAATAAAGATATTAATAATTTACATGGACTACATAAATCAGACCAAAAAATAACTAAAACACATTTTTTACTTAATAAAACTTTATTATTAAAAGAATTATCATCAATATTAATAATTTTTTGATTCATAAATCCTCTATTTATTAATAATTAAATAATTATATATAATAATATATATTATATAATAAAATATTATTAATTATTAATATATATATATATAAATATTAAATATAGTATAATTATTTTAAATGATTAAATCAAGTAAATTTAATATAGGACAAAAAGTAAGACATAAATTATTAGGATTTTTAGGAATTATAATAGATATAGATATAAAATACTCTTTATCAAAAAAAAAAAATAAAAATTTAAATAATATAAAAAAATTTAATAAATATCCATGATATCATGTCATTATACAAGATAATAATGGTTATCCTATATATTTATATTTATCAGAATTACAATTAATATGAAATTATAAAAAAAAATATATTAATTATTCAATTTTAAATAAATTATCAAAAAAAATAAAAAATAATTTAAAATTAAAAAATTAATGAATATAATAGGAATAGGTATAGATATAATAAAAAATAAAAGAATTAAAAAAATATATAATAATAAAAACACTAATTTTCATAAAAAAATACTTACAAAAAAAGAATTATTAGAATACAAAAAAAAAAAAAATAAAATAAATTATTTAGCTAAAAAATTTGTTTCTAAAGAAGCAGCATCAAAAGCATTAGGAACAGGAATGAAAAATAAAATAAATTTTAAAAATTTTGAAATTTATCATAATAAATTAGGTAAACCAAAAATAAAATTTTTAAAAAATGCTTTAAAAATATTTAAAAAAAAAAAAGCTAATAATAAATATATAAGTATTAGTGATGAAAAAAAATATACACAAGCTATAGTTATTATTAGTAAATAAAATTTATTATTTTAAATAAATACATCATATATATATATATATATATATATATATATATATATTATAAAATATTTATAAAAAATATAAATAATTAATTTAATTAATAAAATAAAATGAAAAAAATAAAATTAAAAGCAAAATATAGAAAAAAAACAGGATCAAATTATAATAAAAAATTAAGAAATAAAAATATAATACCAGCAATAATATATGGTAAAAATAAAAATAATATATTAATTAATATTAACCATAATGATATATATAATAAAATATTAAAATATCAAAAAAATAAAAAAATTTATTTTTATATAAAAATAAATAATAAAATAATAAAATCTAAAATAAAATATATACAAAAACATCCATATAAAAATAAAATATTACATATAGATTTTATTTATTAAAAATGGGTTGTACAGGATTCGAACCTGTGACCAATTGATTAAAAGTCAATTGCTCTACCAACTGAGCTAACAACCCTTCTTTAAATATAATATTATTATAATTTAATATTAAAAACAATAAAATATTATTTTTATTTAAAATAAAATAATAAAAATTTTACATTAAAAAATGAATATAATTAATAAAAAAATAAATATTTTATCTAAAAAATATAAAAAATTTTTAATAGCATATAGTGGAGGAATAGATTCAACTACCCTTTTATATAGTTTAAAGCAAAATAATAATATAAAAAATAAAAATATAAGAGCAATACATATTAATCATAATTTATCAAAATTATCAAAAAATATAGAAAAAAATTGTATTAATATATGTAAAAAATGAAAAATAAATTTAATAATAAAAAATATATATATAAAAAAAAAAAATAATATACAAAATAAATTTAGAAAAAAAAGATATAAAATATGTATAAAAAATTTAATTAATAAAGAAATTTTATTAACAGCTCATCATAAAAATGATCAATGTGAAACAATATTATTATCTATAAAACGTGGAAGTGGTTTAGATGGATTATCAGGAATAAAAAAAAAATTAAAAATTAAAAAAAAAATAATAATTAGACCATTTTTAAATATAAAAAAAAAAATAATAATAAAATATGCAAAAAAAAATAATTTAAATTGAATAAATGATAAAAGTAATAAAAATATTAAATTTGATAGAAATTTTATTAGAATAAAAATATTACCTTTAATTTATAAAAAATGACCATTTTTTTTAAATTGTATTACAAGAACATCTTTAATATGTTTAAAACAAAAAAAATTATTAGAATATTTTATAAAAAAAAAATTTAAAAAAATATTATTATATAATAATTCTTTAAATATAAAAAAAATATCAAAAAAAAAAAAACAACAATGAATATTAATATTACGAAAATGAATAAAAATTAATAAAAAAAAAATGTTATCTTTTAAAAATATAAATTTATTATTTAATAATTTAATAACAAAAATAAAAAAAATATATTTTCAATTAATATTTAAAGAATTTATTATATATAAATATAAAAATTTAATATTTTTAAAAAATAAAAATAAATATAAAAATAAAACAATAATATGAAAAAATATTAATAAAAAAATTAAATTACCAAATAATATTGGTTATTTATCAATTAATGGAAATAATAAAAAAAATAAAATTAGAAAACCATATAAAAATGAAATAATATATATAAAATTTAATTATAAAGGAACTATATATTTAAATAAAAAAATTAAAATAAAAAAAATATGACAAAAATATAAAATATATCCATGAGAAAGAAAAAATAAACCAATTATTTTTTATAATAAAAAACCAATTATATGTCCTAATTTTTTTATTACAAAATATGGAAAAATAAAAAATAATAATTTTATTATTATAAAATTAACTAAATAATTTTATTATATTTATTTTCCAAAAAAATAAATATATTATTTTTATTAATATATTTAATATTATTATTTAATCTATCTTTAAATTCCAATAAATTTAAAGATAACATTTTATCACTAATTATTAAAATATTAGGTATTCCCATGACATAAAAATCATTTAACATTTCACCCATATATAATTTTCTATCATCTAATAAAACACTAATTTTTTTAAATAATAAAAAATTATAAATTTTTAATGACATATTATAAACTTTAATATTATTATACATATTAATTGGTAAAATACCAATTTTAAAATGAGATATAGAAATTGGTAAAATAATATTATTTTTATTTTTATATTTTTCTATTATAGAAAAAATTAATCTAGTAATTCCAATTCCATAACAACCCATATATATTTTTTTATTATTTAATTTATTTTTTTTAATAAAAATATTAGAATAATAATTCATTAATTTAAAAGTATGAGCTAATTCTATAGTTTTATATTTAAAAAATTTTTTTATTTTTTTTTTTTTTTTAATAAATATAAAAACATTTTTACATATATTAAAAAAACCACTAACATTTATATCTCTAAAAAAATTTACATTATAATAAATACTATTTTTAATATTAGAACCAAATATAAAATTTTTTCAATATAATAATGAAAAATCAGCTATAATTTGATAAAAGTATCCAAATGTAGATAAAAAATAAATATTATTTATATTAAATTTTTTTAATATTTTTTTTTTTTTTACAATTTTTATATTAATAATATAAGGAAAAATTTTATATATTTTATTGAAATCTATTTCTTTTTTATATGGTATTAATATAAACATAAATGATTTATTTTTTTTTGTATATATTTTAATTAAAATTGTTTTAACAAAAAAATTCACATTTATAATTTTTTTAAAATTAAATTTTAATAAATATTTTGAAATATTTACTAATTTAATTCTTCTAAAAAATTTTTTATTATTTTTATTATTTAAATAATTAAAATTTAAAATTTTATTAATATACTTATAATAATAAATTTTATTTTCTCCATAAAAAGAAATTGTATGAAATTCATGAGATAATTTACCACCTATATTACCACATTTAGCTTTTTTACAAAAAAAATCTAAACCTATATCATAAAATATATTTTTATATATTAATAATATATTTTTATAAAATTTATTTAAACATTCTATAGAATCATGAAAAGAATAAGCTTCTTTCATTATAAATTCTTTAGATCTTAAAATTCCATATCTAGATCTAATTTCATCTCTAAATTTATTTTGTATTTGATAATAAAATTTAGGATAAAAATTATTTTTTACTTCATTACAAATTATATTAGTAATTATTTCTTCATTTGTAGGTGATAAAATAAAAATTTTATTATTTCTATTATATAATTTAAATAATTCATTACCATATAAATTATATCTATTACTTTTTTTTAAAAATATAGAATTTTGTAATATAGGAATATATAATTCTATACCATTTAATTTATTCATATATTTTTTTATAATTTTATTTATATTATTAATAATTTTTAAACCATTAGGTAATCATATATATATTCCAGAAGATAATTTTCTTATTAAACCTCCTTTAATCATTAAATTACATATATTATTTTTATCTTTTTTTAAATTATCTTTTTTTGTAAATAAAAAATATTTTTTTGTTCTCATATATTTAATTTATTATATCACCTAAATAACAACCACCTAAAATATGTAAATGTAGATAATTTATTTTTTGACCAGCATTTTTATTACAATTAATAACCACTCTATATCCACTTTTATTTATTTTATATTTTTTAGCTAATTTAGAGGCTATAAATAACATTCTACCTAATATAATAATATTATCTTTAATAATATAATTTAAATTTTTTATATATATATTAGGTATAATAATTATATGTATAGGGGATTTTGGATTAATATCATTAAAAGCTGTAACATATTTATCTTTATATATAATTTTTACTTTTATTTCATTATTAATAATTTTACTAAAAATATTATTTTTCATAATTTAATATTAAAATATAATAAAATTTGATTTATTCTTATATATAATTATAATAAAATTATTTAAATTAATATATATTATATTTAAATAATTATATTGATATATTAATTAATATTAATATATAATATAATTTTAGTTATAATAAAGGTCTATAGCTCAGTGGTAGAGCACACCCCTGATAAGGGTGAGGTCAGAAGTTCAAATCTTCTTAGACCTATAAAAAAGGGGGTATAGTTTAATCTGGTAGAACGATGGTCTCCAAAATCATAGGTTAGGGTTCAAATCCTTCTACCCCTGTTTTTATAAAAAATTAATTTAAATAAAAAAATAAAATATGAATAATAAATTATTAAATAAAATTAAAAAATTTATTAAAAAAAATATAAATATATTATGTAATAATAATATAAAAATAAAATTAAATAAAAAAAATGATATATTTTTAAAATTTACAAAAAATTGTAATTTTTGTAACAAAAAAAAAAATATATTTATAAATATAATTTTAAATAAATTAAAAATAAATTTTCCAGAATTAAATAATATATATTTAATATAAATTATTTAATACGAGAAATATAACATTTTAATTTTGTATTTATTTTAATTAAATTACCAGAATTTATAAAGTTAGGTACATTTATTTCTAAACCAGTACTTAATATAGCTATTTTATTTTTTATTTTTTTTTCTATATTATTTTTAATTAAATTAACTTTAATAATAATATATTTTGGTATATTTATATCTATAGGTTTTTTATTTCAAAAAACAATATTATATATATTATTATTACATATTAAATATTTATTTTTTAAAATAATTTTTTCATTTAAAAATATTTGATTAAAATTTTTTTTATTAATAAAAAATCAATTATTTTTAAATTTATAAATATATTCATATTTATCAATAAAAATATTAGCTTTCTTTATATTATTAAATGATTTAAAATTTTTTTCTATTATTTTTTTAGTAATTAAATTTTTTATTTTAGTTCTTATAAAAGAATTTCCTTTTCCAGGTTTAATAAAATCTAAATATTTTATTTTATAAGGTTCATTTAAATAAACTATATTATTACCAATAAAAAATATATTTTTAATATTTATCATAAAATTATTTATTAATATAATTTAAAACTATAAAATAAAATTATATAATATTAATATATATTTATATACTATTAATAATTAATTTATAAAAAAATTAATAAATATATAAAATATAATAAATAAAATGTTATTAAAATTTAAAATATATTATTAAAAATAAAAAATATTAATTTATTTTTATAAATATATATTATTTTTATAAAAATTTTAATTATTAATAAATTTAATATTTATAATAAAAATATATGAATAAAAAATATAATTTATTTAATAAAGAAAAAAAAATATATAATTATTGAAAAAATAAAGGATTCTTTAATCCAAAAAATAAAAATAATAAAAAAAATTTTTCTATTATTATGCCTCCTCCTAATATTACAGGTAATTTACATATAGGACATGCATTTCAACAAACTATTATAGATATAATAGTAAGATATAATAAAATGAAAAATAAAAATATATTATGATTAATGGGTACAGATCATGCAGGAATAATAACTCAAATTTTAGTAGAAAATTATTTAAAAAAAAAAAATATAAATATATCAAAAAAAAATATAATAAAAGAATTATGAAAATGAAAAAAAAAATATGAAAAAAAAATAAATAAACAAACAGAATTAATAGGTAGTTCGATATTTTGAAAAAAAACATATTTTTCTTTAGATAAAAATTTTAATTATTCTGTAAAAAAAGCTTTTATAAAATTATATAATAACAATTTAATATATAAAAAAAAAAAAATAATTAATTGAGATAAAAAAATAAAAAATTCATTATCTAATCTAGAAATTAATATTAAAAAAAAAATTGTAAAAAATTATTTTATTAAATTTAAAATTTTTAAAAAAAATAAATATATAATATTAAAAACAACTAAACCAGAAAAAATATTAAGTATTACAGCTATAATTATTAATAATATTAAATATAAAAATAAATTTGTAATAAATCCAATTACAAATAAATTAATAAAATTAATATTTAATAAAAAAATTAATAAAAATAAAAATATAAAAATATTACCAAATTATTATAATAAAGATTTAAATTTTGTAAAAAAAAATAAATTAAATATAATTGATATATTTAATAAAAACGGTTTTATAAAAAAAATAAAATTATATAATTATAAAAAAAAAAAAACAAAATATTTAAAATTTAAAAATTTAAAATGAATCAAAAAAAAATATTATTTAATAGTAAGAAAAAATATAATTAATTTTTTAAAAAAAAAAAAAATTATTAAAAAAATAAAAAATAAATATTCAAAAATAAAATATAGTAATAAAACAAATTGTATTATTTTACCTATATTAACTAATCAATGATATATAAAAACATCTATTTTATCTAAAAAAGCTATAAAATATATAAAAAATGAAAAAATATTAATATTTCCAAAAAAATATAAAAAATTATTTTTATATTGAATAAATAATACAAAAGATTGATGTATATCTAGACAAATATATTGAGGACATAGAATACCTATATGATATGATAAAAAAAAAAATCAATATGCTGGATATAATGTAAATTATATAAAAAAAAAATATCCTAATATAAAAAATGAAAAATTAAAACAAGACAAAAATATTTTAGATACATGATTTTCTTCTTCATTATGAAGTTTTACTTTATTAGGTTGACCAAATAAAAAAAATATATTAAATAAATTTTATCCATTAAATTTAATAGTAAGTGGTTTTGATATTATTTTTTTTTGAATTTGTAAAATGATTATAATGTCATTATATTTAATAAAAAAAAATAATATACCTCAAATACCTTTTAAAAAAATTTTTATAACTGGTTTAATAAGAGATGAAAATGGAAAAAAAATGTCTAAATCTTTAGGAAATGTAATAGAAATAAAAGATTTAATATATGGAATATCATTAAAAAAATTAATAAAAAAAAGAATAAAAAATTTAATTAAAAATAAAAAAATAAATAAAATTATTAAAAATACAAAAAAATTTTTTCCAAAAGGTATAAAACCTAATCGTATTGATACAATAAGATTTTATTTAACATCAATATACACATCTACATTAAAAATAAATTTTAATAATAATAAATTAATACATTCTTATAATTATTGTAATAAATTATGAAATATATGTATATATATATTTAAAATAATAAAAATAAATAAAAATTATATAAAAAAAAAAATAAATATAAATAAATTATTTTTAATAGAAAAATGAATATTATATAAATTTAATAAATTAATTATTAATTTTAAAAAAAATATAAAATTATTTAAATTTAATTTATTATGTAAAAATATTTTTAAATTTTTAAAAAATTATTTTTGTGATTGATATATTGAATCTAATAAATTAAAATTAATAAATAAACATAATAAATTATTTTTAAAATATATAATTAATAATTTTTTAAAAATATCACATATTATAACACCATTCATTACAGAATATATATGAAAAAAAAATTATAAAAATTCAATTTTAAATAAAAAATTTCCAAATATAAAATATAAATTAAATAATTTTAAAATTTATAATTCAATATTTAAAATATTTAAAAAAATTATATGTTTTTTAAGAAATTTCATAAAAATAAAAAAAATAAAAAAAATAAATATATTATTTATTTTAAATTTAAATTTAAATTATAAAAATATTTTAATAAAAAATAAATATTTATTTAAAATAATAAATATAAATAATATTTTTTATTTTAATAAAAAAAATTTTTTATATATATATAAAAATATAAAACCAATTATTATTATAAATAATATTTATATATTTTTTAAAAGCGAGTAACGGGATTTGAACCCGTATCTTTAGCTTGGAAGGCTAAAATAATACCTTTATAAAATACTCGCAATGGTGGAAGAAGGATTCGAACCTTCGAAGTTATTATAACAACAGATTTACAGTCTGTCCCTTTTAACCACTCAGGAATTCCACCTTATAAAAAAAAATTGCCGGTTACCGGAATCGAACTGGTGACCTACTGATTACAAGTCAGTTGCTCTACCTACTAAGCTAAACCGGCAATGGAGTTAAGCGGATTTGAACCGCTAACCTTCTGATTGCAAAACAGATGCTCTACCATTGAGCTATAACCCCATAATAAATTATATAAAAATTCATAATACTATTTTTTTTTATTATAAATATATTTTAAAAAAAATTTATATATAAAATAATTAATATAAATAAAATAAAATATTTATTTTTATAAATATAAAAAAATAAATATATTTAACAAAAAAAATAAATAATTTATTATTTATAAATAATAAAATATTTTATTATTATTTATAAAATTAATTTAAAACTTTTATTAATATATTATTAATAATATTTTAAATTATATAAAAATTTAATAAAATTTAAAAATATTATAAAAAAAAATAAAAAATAATATTTTTATAAACTTTTATTTAAAAAATAAAAATAATTAAAATTTATAAATATTATATAATAAATTTAAAAAAAAATAAATAAAAATAATATATATATTTAATTTAAAATAATAAATTATATATTTAATTATTAAATTATAATAAATAATTATTTTTATTTTTTTTAATATATATTAAAATTGAAATAATTGAAGCTGGAGTTATACCTGAAATTTTATATATATCACATAAATATTTTAATTTATATTTTATTAATTTTTCTTTTATTTCTTTAGATAATCCTGGAATTAAATTATAATTAATATTATTAGGTATTATTATTTTTTTATAAAAATTTAATTTATTTATTTCTTCTTTTTGTTTATTTAAATAATCTTCATATTTAATAAGTATTTCAGTTTCTTCTAAAAAACAATTTTTAATTTTATTAAATAAATTAAAATTATTTATAATTTTTTTTAAAGATATAAAATAATTACATATTAAAGATTTTATACTTATTTTTTTTTTTAAATATTTATTTAAAAAATATTTTTTAATTATTTTTTTAGGTATTTTATTAAAAAAAATACTTTTATTTCTAAAATAAATATAATTTTTTTTTATAATATTAATTTTATTTAAAAAAAATTTTCATTTTTTTTTATTTATTAATTTTAATTTATATCCATATGGAGTTAATCTATAATCAGCATTATCTTCTCTTAAAAATAATCTATATTCTGATCTTGAAGTAAACATTCTATATGGTTCATCAATTCCTCTATTACATAAATCATCTATTAAAACACCTATATATGAATTTAATCTTTTAGGTATAAAAGATGGTTTATTTTTAATTTTTAATGAAGCATTTATACCAGCTATTAATCCTTGAACTGCTGCTTCTTCATATCCAGTAGTACCATTAATTTGTCCAGCAAAAAATAAATTTTTTATTATTTTACTTTCTAATGTTAAATTTAATTTTATAGGATTAAAAAACATATATTCAACAGCATAACCTGGTTTAATTATTTTAGCGTTTTCTAATCCATAAATAGTTTTTATAAATTTATTTTGAATATTAATAGGTAAACTAGTAGATATCCCATTTGGATATATTATATTACTAAATAATCCTTCTTTTTCCAAAAATATATTATGTTTATTTTTTTCAGGAAAATTAATTATTTTATCTTCTATTGAAGGACAATATCTTGGTCCTTTACCAATTATTTTACCATTATATAAGGGACTATATTTTAAATTATCTTTTATTATTTTATGAGTATTTTTATTAGTACATGTTATATAACATTTTATTTGTGGTAATCTATTATATTTTTTTAAATTACTAAAAAAAGAAATATATTTTATATTATCATTTTTTTGTTTTTTTAAATATTTATAATTTATTGATTTTTTATATATTCTTGGTGGAGTACCAGTTTTTAAATAACCAAATTTAAATGGATATTTTTGTAAAAATTCAGATAATTTTTCTGAACAATGATCATTTATTCTACCACCTTTTTTAATTTTTTTACCTATAAATATTTTAGAATTTAAAAAAGTTCCTGTAGTAAGAATAACTACATCACTATATATTTTTTTTTTATTAGTTATAACTCCTTTTACAGTATTATTATCAATTATTAAATCTATAACTTCATCTTCATAAATAGTAATATTTTTAATATTATTTATAATATAATTAGAATAATATTTATATATTTTTTTATCAATTTGTACTCTAGTAGATTGTACAGCTTTACCTTTACTTAAATTTAAAATTTTATATTGTATACCAGATAAATCTGTTAATTTAGCCATTAATCCACCTAAAGCATCTATCTCTTTTACTAAATGACTTTTTCCTAATCCACCAATTGAAGGATTACAAGATATACTTCCTATATTATTTTTATTATAAGTAATTAATAATACATTTTTAACTATTTTTGAAGATATATAACTTGCTTCTATACCTGCATGACCTCCACCAACTATTATAATATCAAAAATCATTTTATATCCTTTAAATAATAAAATAAATAAATATATAATAAAATATTTAAATTAATATAATTTATAAATTATATAAATATATTATAAAATTATATTGTTTAATTTATAAAAATATATTATAATAAATTACCTGGGTTTTCAAACATGTTAAAGAAATTATTATTATTAAACAAATTATATGAGTAAAAAAAAATTTTTATAATAGATTGTAATATATATATATATAAATCTTATTATATAATAAATTATAAAAAGAAAATAATTAATATAAAAAAATCATTTAAAATATTTTGAAAAATGATTTTATATAAATATTATTTATATAAACCAAAATATATAATTTTTATTTTTGATCATAATAAAAGAAAAAATTTTAGAAAAAAAATATATTATAATTATAAAAAAAATCGTAAATCTATTCCAAAATCTTTATTAAATTATATATATTTTATAAAAAAAAAATTTAATATTTGAAATATAAAATATTATAATATACCTTGTGTTGAAGGTGATGATGTAATTGCAACTTTAATAAAAAATTTTTTAAATAATAAAAATTATAAAATATATATTTTATCTTATGATAAAGATTTATTACAATTAGTTAATAAAAATATATATATGTTAGTTTCTAAAAAATTATTATTTACAAAAAAAAAAGTTTTTAAAAAATATGGAATATATCCTAATTTATTTAAAGATATGTTAATATTATGTGGAGATAAAAGTGATAATATACCTGGTATAAAAGGTATAGGAATAAAAACAGCTTCTATATTATTAAATAATATAGGTAATATAAATAAAATATATAAAAATTTAAATAAAATAAAAAAATTAAAAATAAAAAATTATATAAATATAATAAAAAATTTAAAAAAAAATTATAAAAATATTTTAATTTGAAATAATTTAATATCTTTAAAAACTAATATAAAAATAAATTTTAAATTAAATAATTTTTTAATAAAATTAAATTTTTTTAATAAAATATATTATAAAATAAAATTATATTAAATTAATAATTTATAAAACAAAAAAAATAAAAAACATAAAAATATTAAATAATTTTCTATTAATAAATTTTATTATTTAATTTAATAAAATATTAATATAAATTTTAATTAAGTATAATTAAACATTTTATTTTTTAAATAAAAATTATTTAATAAATATATTAATTAAAAGTAATATTAAATTAAAAAAAATATTATTTTAATAAATTTTTTATTTTAAATAATAAAAATTTTTATTAATAAAAATAAAATTTAATATTTATTAAAAATTAATAAAAATAATAAATTATAAATAATTTTATATTAATAAATATAAAATATATAAAAAATTATTTAAATATATAATTAAATTTATATTTAAATAAAAATTTTTATTTATAAAAAATATAATATAATAAATAAAAATAATTTATAAAAAAAATAAAATATTAATATTTCATTTTGCCCAAAGGTGGAATTGAACCACCGACACAAGGATTTTCAGTCCTTTGCTCTACCAACTGAGCTATTTGGGCATTTAAAAATATTTTTAAAATATTTTATTTTTTTATTTTTATAAATTTAATATTTATATTAATATAAAATAAAAAATTTTTCAATAATATTAATTTTTTTTATTATTATAATATGTTATATATATTTTAATATTATAATATAATTATTTATATAATTTTTATTATTTATTTTTTTAATTTAAAATTTTGATTTTTTTTAATAAATAATTATTATAAATAATAATATAAAATAAAAAATAAAATAATATATATTTTATTATAAATAGAGGTGTTTTATGAAAATTCGTCCATTACATGATCGTATTATAGTAAAACGTAAAAATATTGAATCTAAATCTTCTGGAGGTATAGTACTTACAGGTTCAGCAATTAATAAATCTACTAGAGGAAAAGTTATAGCTGTTGGTAAAGGTCGTATACTTGATAATGGTAATATTAAAAAACTTGATATAAAAGTTGGTGACATAATAATTTTTAATGATAGTTATGGTATAAAATCTGAAAAAATAGATAATCAAGAAGTTTTAATAATGTCTGAAAATGATGTATTAGCAATTATTGATTAATTATTATATATAAAAAAAAATTAAGGAAATTTATATGACAGCTAAAGATGTTAAATTTGGTAATGATGCTAGAGTGAAAATTTTACGTGGAGTAAATATTTTAGCAGATGCTGTAAGAGTTACTTTAGGTCCTAAAGGTCGTAATGTTGTTTTAGATAAATCTTTTGGAGCGCCTTCTATAACTAAAGATGGAGTTTCAGTTGCTAGAGAAATAGAATTAGAAGATAAATTTGAAAACATGGGTGCACAAATGGTTAAAGAAGTAGCATCTAAATCAAATGATGTTGCAGGAGATGGGACTACTACTGCTACTGTTTTAGCTCAATCTATTGTTAATGAAGGTTTAAAAGCAGTTGCAGCAGGTATGAATCCTATGGATTTAAAAAGAGGTATAGATAAAGCTGTAAATTCAGCAGTTATTGAATTAAAAAAAATTTCTGTACCTTGTTCAGATTCTAAATCTATTGCTCAAGTTGGTACTATTTCTGCTAATGCAGATGAAACAGTTGGAACATTAATTGCTCAAGCAATGGAAAAAGTTGGTAAAGAAGGTGTTATAACTGTAGAAGAAGGTACTGGTTTACAAGATGAATTAGATGTAGTTGAAGGAATGCAATTTGATAGAGGATATTTATCTCCTTATTTTATTAATAAAAATGATTCTGGTATTGTAGAATTAGATAATCCATATATTTTATTAGTAGAAAAAAAAATATCTAATATTCGTGAAATGTTGCCTATTTTAGAATCTGTTTCTAAATCTAATAAATCTTTATTAGTTATCGCTGAAGATGTAGAAGGAGAAGCTTTAGCTACTTTAGTAGTTAATACTATGAGAGGTATAGTTAAAGTTGTTGCTGTTAAATCTCCTGGTTTTGGAGATCGTCGTAAATCTATGTTACAAGATATTGCAATTTTAACAGATGGAACAGTAATTTCTGAAGAAATTGGAATGGAATTAGAAAAAGTTAATATTAATGATTTAGGTAGTTGTAAAAAAATAATTATTAATAAAGATACTACAACTATAATAGATGGATCAGGTTCTCAAAAAGAAATTTTTAAAAGAATTAATAATATTCGTCAACAAATAAATGACTCTACTTCTGATTATGATAAAGAAAAATTACAAGAGAGAGTTGCTAAATTAGCTGGTGGTGTAGCTGTATTAAAAGTAGGTGCTGCTACAGAAGTAGAAATGAAAGAAAAAAAATCTAGAGTTGAAGATGCTTTACATGCAACTAGAGCAGCTGTAGAAGAAGGAGTTGTTCCTGGTGGAGGTGTAGCATTAGTAAGAGTTGCTGAAAAATTAAATAATTTAACAGCTCAAAATGAAGATCAAAATATGGGTATTAGAGTAGCTTTAAGAGCAATGGAATCTCCTTTACGTCAAATAGTATGTAACACTGGAGAAGAACCTTCTGTTGTTGCTAATAATGTTAAAGCTGGTAGTGGAAATTACGGATATAATGCTGCTAGTGAAAAATATGGTGATATGATTAGTATGGGTATTTTAGATCCTACAAAAGTTACTCGTTCTGCTTTACAATATGCAGCTTCTGTTGCTGGATTAATGGTTACTACAGAATGTATGATTACTGATTTACCTAAAGATGATAAGTCAGAAATTAATCCAAATCCTTCTATGAATGAAGGAGGAATGGGTGGAATGGGTGGAATGATGTAAAATATATTTTAATTATTAATTTTTATAAAAAAAATAAAAATATTAAAGTCCTAATAATTGGACTTTAATATTTTATTTATTTTTATTTTTTTATAAAAATAAGTTATAATATTTTATGTTTAATTTAAAAAAAATAATTAATAATTTAAAAAAAAATAAAAATAATATTGGTTCATCTAAATTTCAAATATTTTTATTAAGTTTACGTATTAATAATTTACAAAAACATTTATCTGTTTTTAAAAAAGATTTTCATAATAAATTTAGTTTATTAAAATTAATTTTTTATCGTCGTAAACTTTTAAAATATTTAAAATTAAATAATAAAAATGAATATAATTTTATTATAAAAAAATTAAAATTACGTTATTAATTTATATATATAATATATATATAATAAAATTTTTATTTATAAAATAGTTTATAAAGGAAATTGTTTTGTTTAAAAAAAATATTTTAAAATTTAATTATGGAAAAAATGTAATTAAATTAGAAAATGGTTATATAGCTCGTCAATGTACTTCTTCAATTATAGCTAATATGGATGATACAGTAGTAATTGTAACTTTAGTATGTAATGATGAAATTAAAAATGATCAAAATTTTTTACCTTTAACTGTAAATTATCAAGAAAAATTTTATTCTATAGGTAAAATACCAGGAAGTTTTTTTAGAAGGGAAGTGAGATCTAGTGATAATGAAATAATTATTTCTAGATTAATTGATAGATCTATACGTCCATTATTTGATAAAAATTTTTTTAATAATATACAAATAGTTATAAATGTTATTTCTGTTAATCCTCAAATTAGTACAGATATAATTTCTATTATAGCAGTTTTTGCAGTTTTAAAAATATCTGGTATAAATAATATTGAATCTTTAGGAGTAGCAAGAGTTGGTTATATAAATCATAAATATATATTAAATCCTACTTTAAATGAAATTATTATAAGTAAATTAAATTTAATAGTTGTTGGAAATAATAATGATATATTTATGATAGATTGTTCTTGTAAAAATTTAAATGAAAAATATATAATAGATGGTATAAATTTTGCTTTTGATAATTTTAATAAATTAATAAATAATATTAATAAATTTTATTATATATGTAAAAAAAATAATTTTATTAAAAATAATTATTTTAATAAATTTCTTTCTAAAAATATATATAATTATATATATGATTATTGTATAGATAAAATAAAATTAATATATTCAAAAAAATATAATAAAATAAAAAGAATAAAATCATTAAATAAAATTAAAGATAATTTATTATTAAAATTAAATAATAATAATGAAAATTTTTATGAATATTTAGTAATTAATAAAATAAATGAAATTGAAAAAGAAATATTTATAAATAATTTAATTAATTTTGGAACTCGTATAGATGGTAGAAAAGAAAATGATATTCGTGATATAAATATTAAAATTGGTTTTTTACCTAAAAGAGTTCATGGTTCTTCTCTTTTTACTAGAGGAGAAACTCAAGCTTTAGTTACTATTACTTTAGGTACTTCTAAAGATGCTCAAAGTTTTGATGATATATTTTTAGGTGAAAGGATAGATAATTTTATTTTTCATTATAATTTTCCTCCATATTCTGTAGGTGAAATAGGTAATTTAGGGGTTCCTAAACGTAGAGAAATAGGTCATGGTTATTTAGCTAAAAAAGGTATTATTCCAATATTACCTAATATAAAAAAATTTCCTTATACTATACGTATAGTATCTGATATTATGGAATCTAATGGATCTTCTTCTATGGCTTCTGTATGTGGTGCTTCTTTAGCATTAATGGATGCTGGCGTTCCTATTAAAAAACATGTTGCTGGTATAGCAATGGGTTTAATTAAAACTAATAATAAAAAATTTATTCTTTCAGATATAATTGGAGATGAAGATAAATTAGGGGATATGGATTTTAAAATAATTGGAACTAATAAAGGTATAACTGCATTACAAATGGATATGAAAATTAAAGGAATTAATATAAATGATATTCAAGAATGTTTAAAAAAATCTAATAATTCTAGATTATATATTTTAAATAAAATGGAATCTAAAATTAAATCATTTAGACCTTATTTATCACCTTATTCTCCTAAAATATATAAATTTAAAATTGATATAAATAAAATTAAAGATGTTATTGGTAAAGGTGGTTCTGTAATAAAGTCTCTTACTCAAAAAAATAATTGTTTTATTGAAGTTAATGATAATGGATTAATTAATATAATATCTAATAATAAAAATAATGCAATTAATACTATAAATGATATAAAAAAAATTATATGTATAATTAAAAAAGGTTATATATATTTAGCTAAAATTATTAAAATAGTAAATTTTGGATTATTTGTTAATATTTTAGGAAAAAAAGAAGGTTTAGTTCATATATCTAAAATATATAATATTAATAAAATTAATAATATTTTTAATTATTTTAAAGTTGGTCAATATATACATGTTAAAGTTATAAATATAGATATTTATGGAAAAATAAAATTAAGTATTGAAAATAATTATATAAAAAATAAATAAAAATTAATAAAATATGAATAATATAAATAATAATATTAATTTTTATAATTTTAAATTAAAAAATAAATTATTAAAAATTATAAATGAAATTGGTTATAAAAAACCTACTCCTATTCAATTAAAGTGTATACCTTTATTATTAAATGGATTTAATATTTTAGGTGTAGCTGAAACTGGTAGTGGTAAAACAGCTGCTTACATTTTACCTATTTTAAATAATATAAGTAATTTTTTTTTACAATGTTTAGTTTTAGTACCTACACGAGAATTAGCTTTACAAATTAAAAATAATTTTATATTATTTTCTAAATATATGAAATTTAATATTTTATCTTTATATGGTGGATTAAAATATAATATTCAATTATATGAATTAAAAAAAAATCCTAATATAATTATTGCTACTCCAGGTAGATTAATTGATTATTTAAAACGCAATAATATAATAAATTTTAATAATATTAAATTTGTTGTTTTAGATGAAGTTGATGAAATGTTTTGTAAAGGATTTGTTAATGATGTAAAATTTATTTTATCTTATATTAAAAAAAAATATCAAATTATTTTATTTTCAGCAACTATTTGTAATAAAATTAGAAAAATTATAAATAAATTAAATTTATCTCCTAAAGAAATAAATTTATCGTTAAATAAAATAAATAATATACCTAAAAATATTAAACAATATTATTGTTTATTTTATTTATATAAAGATAAATTAAATTTTTTAATAAATTTTTTAGAAATTGAACAATTTAAAGCTGTTATTATATTTGTTAAAACAAAAAATTATACATTAAAATTATCTAATTTACTTGAAAAAAATGGATATAATTGTTCACCATTAAATGGTGATATGAATCAAAATTTAAGAGAAAAAAATATTAATAATTTACGTAAAGGAATTATAAATATATTAATTGCTACTGATATTGCTTCTAGAGGTTTAGATATTAATAATGTTGATTTAGTAATAAATTATGATTTACCTTTAGATTTTAAATATTATATACATCGTATAGGAAGAACTGGTCGTTGTAATAATATAGGTAAAACTATTTTATTTATAAATAAAAAAGATATAAAAATTCTTTATTTTTTACAAAAAAAATTAAATATTAAAATAAATAGAATTTATCCACCTAATAAAAAAATTATTTTAGAAAAAAGAAAATTAAAATTAATTAATTTAATTAAAAAATATTTTAATAAAATTAATATTAATAATATTTTTTTTAAAGATATATTAAATTTAATATTTAATAAATATAAAATTAACAATAAATATTTAAATTTAATTTTATTAAATTATATATACAATAATATTTTTTTAAATAATAGGTGATAATGGAATTGAACCATTGACTTTCTCCTTGTAAAAGAGACACTCTACCACTGAGTTAATCACCTTTTATGGAGTTGGCGGGATTCGAACCCGCGTCCAAAATAACTAATTTTATTGAAATTACATGTTTATTTTATTTTATTTTTTAATTATTTAAAATAAAAAAAATAAATAATTAAGTTTATCTATAAATAATTATATTATAAACATAGACATTTTATAATATTTCTCTTTTAATATAACATTTTTTATAAATTTAAAGAGATAAATATAATATAAAAAATGGCTTTTCAGTTTTTAAGCTGCTAAAGCATAATTGTAATTATTTGCAATTATTTTTTACGGTTTTTAACGCGGCCAACCGTTTCCTCGACATGATCAAATAAATTTGTATATTTTGTCAAATCCAAAACAACCCCTTTTTATTTTTATATTAGAATTATATATATATATATATTAAAAATCAATAATATTTTTTTTATTTTGTCTAATTTTTTTAATATTTTTTTTTTTATTATATTTTTTTTTACCTTTAACTAATCCTATTATTATTTTAAATCATATTTTTTTTAATTTAATTAATATTGGTACTAAAGTATATCCTTTTTTATTTATTTTATTATATAAATATTTTATTTCTTTTTTTTTAAGTAATATTTCTATATCTCTATTATTATTATTTTTATTAAATAAATTTATTTTATTATTTTTATTTATATTATAATTTGTTAAATATATTTTTTTTTTATTTTTTATTTTTATATAACTATTTTTTATATCTATTTCTTTTTTTTTCATTATTTTAACTTCTCATCCTTTTAAAATAATTCCTCCAGTGATTTTTTTTTTGATTTTATAATTTAAATATATTTTTTTATTTTTTATTATTATTTTTTTTTTCATTTATTTTATTTTATATTAATAATATATTTTTTATTAATTTATATTAGTATATAATATATATTTTAATTTAAAATATATATTGGGAATTATTATGAATATTGATAAAAAAAAAAAAATAGATATTAAAAATAATAAAAAATATTTATACAAAATAAAAAAATTAAAAAATAAAATTAAAAATTTGAAATATAAATTAGATTTAAAAAAAAGTAATTTAAGTATTTTAAAAAAAAAAATAATAAATTTAAAAAAAAAAATAATTAATATAAATTTATATAATAATGCAAATATTGATAATATAAATAAACGTAATGAAAAAAATATAAAAAAAATATATAAATATTGTTTAAAAGAGATTATTTATGATCTTTTACCTATAATTGATGATTTAAAAAATGCTTTAAATTCTATTAAAAATAAAAAATTAGATATTAATATAACTTATAAAGGTATAAATTTGATTTTAAAAAATTTTATTTCTATAATAAAAAGATTTGGGGTATTAATAATTAATAAAATTAATATTCCTTTTAATCCTAATTATCATCAAGCTATGTCTATATTAAATTCAAATAATAAAAAAGAAGATAATTTAGTAGTAGATATATTACAAGATGGTTATATTTTAAATAATAGATTATTAAGACCAGCTATGGTTAAAGTTTTTAAATATACTAAAAATAAATAATAAAATATTTTTTTATTTAACTTGAATTTTTTTTTTATATTTGATAATATTTCTTATTGGCCCTTTAGCTCAGTGGTAGAGCAAGCGACTCATAATCGCTTGGTCATTGGTTCGAATCCAATAAGGGCTAATTTAATATTTTTTATATTTTTATTAATAAATGAATATTTTTATTTTTTATTTATATATTTTTTAAATTATTATTATATAATAATTTTATTATTTTTTTATGTGGTATAATGATATTATTATTTTTTTTTTTTTTAATATCATTAAAATTATATGATTTTTTTATTTTAAATTTACCTATTTTAATTCTTTTTAAATTTAATATATATGCTCCATATTTTAATTTTTTTCCTATATCATTAATTATACTTCTTATATAAGTTCCTTTTGAACAAACTATAGTTAATTTTACAATTTTTTTTTTAATTTTATTTATTTTTATTTTATATATATATATATATTTTTTTTTTTTAATATTTATTCCTTTTATTGCATATTTATATAAAGGTTTTCCTTTGTATTTACATGAAGAATATGTTGGTATATTATGTAATATTTTTCCTTTATATTTTTTTATTATTTTATTTATATTTTTTTTAATTATTTTTTTTTTATCATTTATAAAATATTTTTTAGTTATATATCCATATGCATCATATGTATTTGTTTTTTCTCCTAATTTTATAGTTATTTTATAAGTTTTTTTTTTTTTAATAATTTTATTAAATAATTTATTAGTTTTTCCGAATGCTATTAATAAAATTCCAGAAGATATAGGATCTAATGATCCTATATATCCTATTTTTTTATTTTTTAATATATTTTTTATTTTTTTTAATGTATTATTTGAAGTTATACTTTTAGGTTTATTAAATATTAATAATCCATTTTTTATATTATTTTTTTTTATCATTAGCTTTACTAATTTTTTTATATAAATTATTTATTTTATTTAAAAATGTGTCATATTTAAAATTTATTTTAGGTATATGTTTAATATATATTTTTTTTTTTAATTCTTTAATTATATATATATAATTTTTTTTAAATTCATTTATATAATTATTAATAATTTTTATTTTTTTTTCTTTTATAAAATTAATATATATATTAATATAAGAAAAATCTTTTGATAAATAAATATAATTTATATTAATAATATCTTTTTTTTTAATTAAATATTTAAATTTTAAGATAATAATTTTTGTTATTTGTTTTTGTATTTCTTTATTTATTTTATTATATTTTATTTTTTTGTTCATATATTTTTATTTTTAATTATATAGATAATATTATATCTCCAATTTTTATTTTATAAAAATTTTTTATGTTTATTCCACATTTCATATTATTTTTAACTATTTTTATATTTTTTTTAAATTGTTTAATTGATTTAATTTGTCCTTTATGAATAATTTTTTTTTTTCTTATTATAATTATATTATTATTTTTATTTATTTTACCTTTTATTACTTTACATCCAGCTATTATATTATTTTTTGATATTTTAAATATATTTTTTATTATTGCTTTTCCTAAATATTTTTTTTTATTATTTTTAATATTATTTTTTTTTAATATTATTTTTTTTAATTTATTAAATATTTTATATATTATTTTAAAAAAATATATTTTTGTTTTATAATATATTTTATTATTTATATTATTTATATTTATTTTATATGCTATAATTATAGATTTTGTTGTTTTTGATAATATTAAATCATTTTTATTAATATTACCTATAGAATAAAATATTATATTTATTTTATTTTTGTATTTTTTTTTGATTCATTTTTTTATTATATTTAATGAATCATATGTATTACTTTTTATAATAATATTTATTTTTTTATTATTTTTATTAAATAAATTTTTATTAATATTATATTTATTTAAATTATTATTATTTTTTTTTATATATATATTTTTTTTAATTTTTGATATTTTTTTAGCTAATTTAATATTTTTTATAGTAATAAATTTTTCTCCTGAAAAATTTTCATTAGGTAGACCTAATATTTTACCTGGAATAGAAGGTAATAATTTATTGATTTTTTTATTTTTATTATTATATATAGATTTTATTTTTCCATAACTGTTTTTACATAATAAAATATCTTTAATTTTTAATATTCCACGTTTTATTATTATATTATTTATTGGTCCTTTATTTTTATCTATTCCTGAATCAAGTATAATTCCAGATGAAATGTTTTTATTTATATTTGTATTTAAATTTATTTTTTTAGATAATATTGAAATATATTTTATTAATTTTTTTATACCTTTTTTAAATTTTGTAGATATTTTTACAAATAAATATTTTTCATCTAATTTTTTAGAAATTAATTTGTATTTAGATAATTTTTTTTTTATTATATTTATATTATATTTATAATTTATTTTATCTATTTTATTAAGTGCTATAATTGTTGGTTTTTTATTTGTTTTTATATATTTAATTATTTCTTTTGTTTGTTTCATTATACCGTCATCTATAGCAATTATTAATATAATTAAATCTGTTATTTTTAAGCTTTTTAATCTTATATCAGTAAATATAGAATGACCAGGGGTATCTAAAATAGTAAAATTAATATATTTATTTTTTATATAATAAGTATTTATACTTTGTGTTATATTTCATTTTTCATTTATGTTTTTTTTATTTTTTAAACATTTAATTAAAGATGTTTTTCCATGATTAACATGTCCCATAATTGTTATTATTGGTGGTCTTATATATTTTTTATTATTTTTACTATAATATTTTTTTATTTCACTAATTATTTTTTTTTTATAAATTAATAATTTATTATTTAATAAATTATTTTTTTTATTTTTATTAAATTTATTTTTTTTATTTTTATTAAATATATTTTTTTTATTTTTATTAAATATATTTTTTTTATTTTTATTAAATATATTTTTTTTATTTTTATTAAATATATTTTTTTTATTTTTATTAAATATATT